>DASUMO010000462.1:0-8498 GCA_036277695.1 Chitinophagaceae bacterium | reverse complement strand
GCTGATCCTGTACTCTGATCTTCCCGGTTTTTTATTGTACAAGTTCAGGCAGCCAATTTCGCCCATGTATTTTTCATTGTCCCGGCCCAGCTCTTTTAACGGGACCTGGATATCGGGGATGGGATATCCCTTTACCGCCACACTGTTTATTTTTTGTTGGGTTTGGAAGGCCCTGGTTTTTTTTACCACCGTGAAAGGTTGAAAAAGCATGGTAAATAAAACCGAATTGAGGATGGCAAAAAAGGCGAAAAAACGGTAATTAGGTTTTTTAAAAAGGTAACGATAAAATATGAACAGGAAAAGTAACTGGATAAGCGTGTTAAAAATTACTATATCAGCAAAGCGCAACTGCTCCAGCTTGGTTTTTAATCCTGCCCCGATCGAGGCGTCATTTCCCTTCGTAAATAGCGATGAGAAATAGCCGGGGGAAAATAAGCCGATAGGAGTGAACAAGGATAATCCTAATATGAGCAGGAGTATGGCGGTAGTCAGCGACCAGGCCCAATGGATTTTCCCAGCGGGGATTTCATTTGCCAGTAAAGCCTGGAAACTGTAGGCGACAAGGATACAACTGAAGAATAGCGTGAACATACGGGCATTGGCCGGGTGTCGAAATGTATCCAGAAGGGGCAATAGGTAATAAGATATGATCCGGATGCCGCCCATTTCTCCAAAACTGAACAACAGGAAAACCAACACCGCCCATTTGCTGAATCGTAATAAAGGATTGGAGGATTTCCATAAGAAAGCCAATATCAAAATAATGAATCCACCCAGGCCGATATAGGAATTTCTTTCAAGGGGATCGGTGATAGAAACACCCGGCATTTTCCAGATGCCCAGGGGAGTCGTGAATGAACTCAAAAGAGCAGGATGCAGGGAATTGCTCATGACTTCTTCATAACTGGCGCCGCTTCCTCTTTCCTGTAATGGCAGGCTCTGCATATAAGAAAGGATGGCAGGGGCAGATAAAACCAGGAAAACAGCAACAAGGCTGGCATGAGCCAGGAAAAAATTCCGGGTATCAATTTTTTCTTTCTTCCACCCGGACTGAACCAGTTTCACGATCAGCAGGGCAGCCAACACATAACAGGTAATGATAAAATCTGCCGGGTAAGCACAGGTAAAAAGAAAAAAAAGTGCAGTGTCGGCATAGATGCCTTGTATAAATGAATTTTCCTGGAGACAGCGGTAATAGAAAAGAAAAACAAAAGGCAGAAATGCAGTTCCGGCTATCCAGTTTAAAAACTGGCAGGAGTCGCTGTTAAATCCGCAAAGCATATAAGCAACTGCTGCCAGCAGATTGGCAAGGGGATGTAACGCGAAATGCCTTAACAGGAAGAACATGCCGGCTCCACCTAAATAGATATAGAGCAGCGTTTCCAGTTGTAAAGTATAGAGGGAATAAGTGCCAAACAGGGAAAAGAGTTGAACGATAGGATTCCATACACCCGATTGCATATCCCCATGCAGCGGGTATCCCAGGTTCAAATAAGGAGTCCAGAGGGGCAATAAACCCTGCGAATAGGATTCACTAACCAGGCGCCTCACCGGTAAGAAATAATTCAGTGCATCATTTTTCAAGCTGAATACATGGAAACTGATAGGCCAATAAGCTATAACAAGTAAAATAAGTAAGAGGGCAAGGTAATAAAGAGAGGGGCGGTATCGGCCATTTACGGTATGTAGCGATCCTGTTATCATGTCAGCGGGCAGGATAATGAGTAAATAGTGAAAAGATCTCCTTGACCACCAATGGAAAACTAAAAAAGTTAATACTGGAGTTACCGGGATCTTTCCAGGCTGTTAAAGGAATTTCGGCGCCCCGGCTTGCAGGCTGGTATTTCCGGATGCGTAAAAGGATCTCCACATCAAAAAACCATGTAGTAAAAAAGGACTGCTCAACAAATTGCCTGGCCAGGCCTTGTGTAAAACATTTGGCCCCGCACTGGGTATCATAAACCCCCAGGCGGTAACGCGAATCTATCAGTGTAGCGATCATCCGGCCCGCTATATGCCGGGAGAATGATCGTTCAATAACTGTATTAAGTAATTTGACCCTTGATCCCAGCACGTAATCATATTGGTTGGACAGGGCATACTGATATAACCTGTACAGTTCACTGACACTGGTCGAAAGATCGGCATCCAGGTAACCAATATGGGAAAACTCTCCTTCAGCAAGGGCCATTAATATACCCTGTCTTACTGCATTTGCTTTTCCTTTATTGGCAGGGAGTGATAAAACTTTTATAAAGGCAGGAACAGCATCCTTCATTTTTTCCAATAGCTCAACTGTCTGGTCATTGCTTCCATCATTTACAAAAAACAATACCACATCTGAATGCGCAAGCACAAACCGGGTAAATTCTTCGGGTTGCAAACGCAATGCTTCATTATATACCGGTATTATGACGGCAATTTTTGACATAGGCAGTAACAGGATAAACCTGGCAGGTGAATACCTGCTTTGGACAGGCTATACCCTATACGGAAATCCAGCCACAAAATAGCTGAAATAAGTTTGGAAAGAAAAGAAGACCCCTTCCAGTTATCAATTGACCTGGCTGGTTTTCGCAAACCGGCTTTTTCGACGATCAATTGCCAGGAACGAACCGGCAGGAGCGTGGTAAAGAAATAACCGGATTGAAGAATCTTCAGATTTTCCTGTTTACAAATATTGACCAGTTGACTTCGGTTATAACGGCGATAATGCCCGAGTAACAGATCATGCTTCGACCATAATGACTGGTAGGCGGGAACCGTCACCAGGAAATAGGCTGCTTTTCCCCCAACCGGGGATTGAATGTATGATCTTAAAACATCCTTATCATCTTCGCAATGTTCCAGCACATCCAGGAACAGGAACAGGTCGATTCCTTCACTTTTTATTTCCAATTCTTCCTTCGACCTGTGTAGCTGAACATTTTTGATCGACAGTATTTCATTCAACCGGGCAATGAGCTCGGGCGAATAACTGGTATCAACAGCCGCAAATCTTCCTTCCACACCCCGGGATCTTAATTGCTGCAAAACATAGACGTCCCCACTGCCAATATCTGCGATATTTTTTATCCCCGCGAAATAAGGTTTCAACAGGAAATATATAATACCCGCCCGGGTTATTTCCCAGGGATGTCGTTTAAAACCAGCAGTATTTTGTCTTTTTAATTCGGTTAAATCCATATCATCTAAAAATCTTCAGAAAGGTTAATTTTGAAACAGGACCTTTTTTTTCAGGAACCAGCTTTCAAAATAGCGGAAACTCAATAAACTGATCAGCAAACCTGCCAGAGTGCAAACCAGGGAACTGAGAAGAGCCGGATAAGGCAAAGCGTTATTTTCCATCCATTTTAATATGACCGGGTTTAGTAAAATAAATACCGGCCAATGGAATACATAAAAGCCGTATGATATTTTACCAAAAAACCGCATGAACTTATTATCAAAAAGGAAGTTGACCAGCCTTGATTCGCGGCTCACTGCTTCATGGATCAGGATGGCAAACATGATGGCAAAAGTGGTATAACCAACTATCGCCAGGTAAGGAAATCCAAATTGGTTCCGGCTGTTAATAAAATAGAACAGGAAATTCGCAGCAGCCAGCAGGAGTACTATGAGAGCTGTATTTTTTTTCAGGAAACCCTGGTCAATTTGATGTAATAATGCCAGCATGCTGCCGATAGCGATCCCGTCAATCCGGGAAAAAGTATATAAATTAAAATAAGCGAGGTTTTCGATCTGTCTTTCCCATATAATATAACGGAGCAGGATCACCGTCAGCAACACGATGGCCATGATCAAAAGCAGAAAACGGGGATTTCGGACGATTAGAATAGTCAGGGGCCAAATAAGATAAAATTGTTCTTCCACAGCCAGCGACCAAAAATGGTGCAGGATATCGGTGGAACCCGCTTCCTTGATAATGAACAGCCAGTTTTGAAGATAGGTCCAAAGCCACCATTGATTTTCGGTATAATAGTCCAGGTTAACCGGGAGCTTGTTAAATGCAGGCAGGATAACCAGGAAGATCAGCAGGCAGAGATAGTATAAAGGGAAGATGCGAAGCACCCTGCGCATGTAAAAATTGCGGAGAAAATTTTTCTGGCCCAGGCTTTTCATCAGGATGCCGGTAATAAGAAATCCGGACAGCACGAAAAACAAATCAACCCCCAGCCAGCCAAAAAAGAAATAATCAATAAAACCAAAATTATGATAGATGACCACCAGTAAAACGGCCAGGCCCCGGAGCCCGTCGAGAGCAGGATAATGCAGGAGGTTTTTATGGGATTGGCTCATCAGGGGCAGTTCAAAAAGGATTTGGTTGCTTATGCTTTCAAAGATAATCTTCTGAGCAGATACTTGCCAACCAGGTCGAATTCAAGGTTCACCATATCTCCCTTATCTACATACTGAATATTGGTATGTTCAAATGTGTAAGGAATGATAGCGACAGTAAAACGTTTCTTTTTTACATTAAATGCGGTCAGACTGATCCCATTAACTGCAATAGATCCTTTTTCAATAACCAGTTCAGCAAACGAGCGGGGAAATTCAATTTCATACTCCCAGCTTCCCTCTTTTTCCTTCCGCTTCAGGCAAATCCCGGTACAATCCACATGTCCCTGTACAAAATGGCCATCCAGCCTCGCATTTACTTGCAGGCAGCGTTCCAGGTTAACCTGCTGGCCCGGCACCCATCGGGAAAGCCCGGTCTTTTGCAGGGTTTCATCAATGGCGGTAACCCGGTGGCTTTGGCCACTGATTTCCTCAACAGTCAGGCAAACCCCGCTATGGCTGACGCTCTGATCGGTTTTTAGTTCGGCTGAAAGGGATGATTCGATCCAGAATGTTTTATTGGACCCGTTGGGAATGATGTCTTTAACTATACCTATGCCCTCGATAATGCCGGTAAACATGGCTGCAAATTAGGGCTTCCGGCTAACTTGACACAGAGGCCTCCGCTTAAAACTTTAAAGCCCAAATGCTCTAAATCTCAGAAGTTTTGCCCTATCTTTGCCCCTCTAAAAAATACCAGGGAGGTATATAACATGTTAATTATCGACTCAAAAGATTGCGAAAACATTGACAAAGCGCTGAAAAAGTACAAGAAGAAATTCGAGAAATCGAAAATTTTATTGCAATTGCGTGAACGCCAAAGCTTCACAAAACCTTCGGTGAAACGCAGGGGCCAGATCCTGAAGGCTATTTACAAGCAGAATATTGCCAGCGGCAAAATCGAAAGCTAAGAGTTGAATAAGACCTTAATAAGTTAGCTGCAAAGTATGATCACTTTGTGGCTTTCTTTTTTTATTTTACAGGAGCGTTTACACGATCCACATGCCTGTAATGACCGATCCCGCAATCCAATCTTTCCTGGACTATCTCAAATTCGAGAAAAGGTATTCCTCCCATACATTATTATCATACGAGAATGATCTCCGTGATTTTTTTGATTTCCTCGAAATGCAATTCGGGAAAACCCCTTTAGCCGAGATCAATGCTTCTTATATCAGGAGTTGGCTGGCAAAGCGCAAAGAAGAAGGTCTGCAGGCTAAATCCCTAAATCGTAAAATTTCTTCACTTCGCTCTTTCTTTAAATACCAGTTGCGAACCGGGTCGTTGACGATAAGTCCGTTGAACAATGTAATGGCGCCCAAGATCCCCAAACGCCTGCCTGTATTTATTCGCGAAAAAGACACGAAAGATTTGATGGAATCTCTTGAGGTTGCTACAGAAAGCTGGAAAACCCTGAATGCAAAAATGCTGCTGACCTTATTCTATTCCACTGGCATGCGTTTGAGCGAGCTGATTAATTTGAGAGATAAACAGCTGGACCTGGGACGGGCCAGGGTCAAGGTTTTGGGGAAAGGAAATAAGGAAAGGGTTATTCCTTTAAGCCCGTCAATGATCACCGCCATCCGGGATTACCAGCAATGGAAAAGAGCCGAATTTGAGAAAACCGACGATTCATTCCTGGTAACAGAAAAAGGAAGGAAAATGTATCCCAAATACGCTTACCTGCTGGTGGTGCAATACCTGGGCGAAGGGGTGAAAACCCTGGACAAAAAAAGTCCGCATGTGCTTCGTCACACATTTGCCACACACCTGGTCAATGGAGGAGCCGACCTGAATGCGGTAAAAGAATTACTGGGTCACAGCAGCCTGGCTTCTACCCAGGTTTATACACATAATACGATAGAAAAGCTGAAAGATGTTTATAAAAAAGCCCATCCTAA
Organism: Chitinophagaceae bacterium; assembly: GCA_036277695.1. Taxonomy (GTDB): domain Bacteria; phylum Bacteroidota; class Bacteroidia; order Chitinophagales; family Chitinophagaceae; genus CADEDV01. Next base: position 2,259 of record DASUMO010000462.1, on the reverse strand, counting down.
AGCCTGAAAATTATACGAAACGGCATAAAATTTTAATTAAATATTGCTGGAATAACCACTGTTATGGTGTAACTTCAAGCTATCACAAATGACCTGCTTATGTAAAGAAATCTACAGTTAAAAAAGCTCTTTATTTATTGTTTCATGTTTAAAATTGTGATGTCTATGAACGTAAACATTCAGACTGTTCGTTTTGATGCGGACAGCCGGTTGGTAGAGTATATCAACCGTAAATTAGAAAAGCTCAGTACTTTTCATGACCGCATCATCCAAGTAAATGTGTTTCTGAAACTCGACAATGTAGTTCATACTATTAAAGACAAGATCGCAGAGATCAGAGTACACGTACCCCGACATGACTTTTTCGTTAAATCAACCAGTAAATCATTTGAAGAATCTTTTGACGATGCCTTCAATTCAATCGTCACTCAGATAAAAAGAAAAAAAGAAAAACAAGCCGCTTAAAAAACTCAGACCTCGCCTTTGGCGGGGTCTTTTTTTATAATGAAAACGGGTCTCTATATAAATCAGCAAAAGTGGATCACCTTCGGGCTGGTAAGTTTGTTCCGGATTCTGTAAAACTACCAATTAACAGATGAGGATTTTCCAGTGAGAAGGTTGCTGCTCCAACTGCGTGCAAGTAGCTGAAAACAAACAAAAAATTCCGGCGCAAAATTTTTGCAATATCCAAATTCCCTTACCTTTGCCTTCCCAAAATTTTTGGGGGTAGCTCTTTATTATCATTCCGTGCCACTTTAGCTCAGCCGGTAGAGCAACTGATTTGTAATCAGTAGGTCGTTGGTTCGATTCCGACAAGTGGCTCCAACTGCGACTTTCTGATTTAACAGGGGTCCTTGGTTCCCTGCCCGGTGTTAACGCAGGCGGGGATTCCGAAAGTGGCCAGGAGAAATTCCAAAAACCAAGGTCCGAATACCATCCTGGTGAAATCTGGGATTTGAAACCGGGAATGTAAAAATGGGCAAGTAGCCAAGTGGCCAACGGCAACAGACTGTAAATCTGTCCTCTTCGGAGTTCGGTGGTTCGAATCCATCCTTGCCCACATCGCCCGCCCGAGCTTTAGCTTAGGAGGGCAGTTTGATAAGAAGTTCTTTAAATCATTTATCCACCTCAGCTTTAGCTTCGGTGGACAAAAGCGGGAGTAGCTCATTTGGTAGAGCGATAGCCTTCCAAGCTATAGGTGGCGAGTTCGAGCCTCGTCTCCCGCTCTTATGCAGTCCAGAGTGAAGAGTCTGGAGTTCCGGATGCGACTCCGAACGATGAACTCTGAACTCCGACTGAGCAACGCCGTTGTAGCTCAGTGGTAGAGCACTTCCTTGGTAAGGAAGAGGTCAAGGGTTCAATTCCCTTTAACGGCTCAAGGGTAGAGCAGCAAATCCAGGGTCAGCCCCTGCTTTCTACAATAAATAACAATAATTGGTAAACACAACTAAAAACACATAACAATGGCAACTAAAGAGACCTTTAAGAGGGATAAACCTCACGTTAACGTTGGTACCATTGGTCATATTGACCACGGCAAGACAACTTTGACTGCCGCTATCACTACCATTCTGGCCAAGAAGGGTATGGCGGAAGCAAAAAAATATGATGAAATCGACGCTGCGCCCGAGGAGAAAGAACGTGGTATCACGATTAACACAGCTCACGTGGAATACCAGACGACGAATCGTCACTATGCTCACGTAGACTGCCCGGGTCACGCTGACTATGTTAAAAATATGATTACGGGTGCTGCCCAAATGGATGGCGCTATCCTGGTGGTTGCCGCTACCGATGGTCCTATGCCCCAAACCAAAGAACATATCCTGCTTGCCCGCCAGGTAGGTGTTCCGAAGATAGTTGTGTTCATGAATAAAGTAGACCTGGTTGATGACCCGGAACTGCTTGATCTCGTTGAAATGGAAATCCGTGACCTGCTGACTTTCTACGGATTTGATGGTGCCAATACCCCCATCATCCAGGGTTCTGCTACTGGCGCCCTGGCTGGTGAAGAAAAATGGGTTCAGGCCGTTGAGCAACTGATGGAAGCAGTTGACAGCTATATCCCGCTGCCTCCGCGCCCGGTTGATCAGCCTTTCCTGATGTCTGTGGAAGACGTATTCTCTATCACAGGTCGTGGTACCGTAGCTACCGGTCGTATTGAAAGAGGCCGTATCAAAGTGGGTGAGCCCGTTGAAATCGTGGGTTTGATTGAAAAACCGCTTTCCTCAGTTTGTACCGGTGTTGAAATGTTCCGCA
>DASUMO010000461.1:0-3303 GCA_036277695.1 Chitinophagaceae bacterium | reverse complement strand
AAACTGGAAGCTTCTTTTCCGAATATCTGCATGCCTTCCGGTACTTCGGCCACTTATATTGTACGTTCAGTTTATACCAAATTTGATGATCCCAATACAGAAATCTATGGATCCGATACGCTAAGAGTGACGGTGGCTCCAGGAAGCCTTGGCATCACTGCTAATACCACAGCTGTTGGCTGTAATGGTCAGAACACTGGAACGATCAAAGTCGAGGGCATAGGGGGAGCAAGGCCTTACCAGTATTCCATTGATGGAATAAACTGGCAAAGCGACAGTACATTCAATGTGCCTGCCGGCAGCTATAATGTCACAATCAGGGATGCAAATCTCTGTGCCATTTCGCAATCGGTATCTGTGACCGAACCTCCGGTAATGGCGGGTTCTTCCAGCACCAGCAATGCCAGTTGTAATGGTGGAAATGACGGACGCATCACACTGACCGCTTCGGGAGGTAATGGAGGATTTCTTTACTCCCTGGATGGTCAAAATTTCCAGGCTTCGAATATTTTCAATGTAGGACCTGGTAACTATACCGCCACAATAAAAGATAACCTGGGCTGTGTGTTTACCATTCCCAATATCGTAGTAGATCTTACCAATGACCTGAACTTTACAGCGCCGGCCGATGCTACAATTTGTGAAGGCAATTCTACCCAATTAACGATTAGTTCGAATGCTTTGCAGTATAGCTGGACACCTTCCACAGGTTTGAGCAGCGCTTCAGTCAGCAACCCGACTGCCAGTCCAACTTCAACTACGAATTATAATGTCAGGTTAACGTATGGACGTTGTACAGCTGATGTTCCGGTAACCGTAAATGTGAATCCTGCACCAATACCCGATGCAGGAGCGGACGGATTCATATGTTATGGCCAAAACTATCAATTGCAGGGCTCGGGTGGAATGATATATAGCTGGTCACCGGCCACTTACCTGGATGACGCAACTAAGGATAATCCGCTGGCTAACCCTGATAAGACAACAACCTATTTGTTGTCGGTAACGGATGCCAATGGTTGCCGCTCCGTGATTAGCGATGCTGTCACGATTGATGTAACACCGCCCATACAGGTTTCAGCCTTTCCTTCCGATACTATTACTTACCAGGGCGACCAGATACGTTTACTGGCCATTTCGGCAGCCACCGATTATTTATGGTCGCCAGCGCTGGGTTTGAGTGATCCGACTATTCCCGACCCGGTATTTACCGCGGGGGCAGTAGGGGATATAATGTTGTATAAAGTGACGGGTTCCACCCGGGCCGGCTGCAAGGGTGAAGCATATGTAAGCATTAAAGTGTATAAGGGCCCTGAACTTTATGTACCAACCGGGTTTACACCTAATGGCGATGGCCGAAACGATACATTCTTCCCATTCCCGGTAGGGATCAAGAATATTAAGTATTTCCGCGTATTTAACCGCTGGGGTCAACTTATTTACAGCACGAATACTACGAACGATGGCTGGGATGGCAAATTTGGTGGCCAGGACCAGCCTAACGGGGTCTATGTGTGGACAGTAGAAGGCTTAACCCAGGATAATAAAGTGATCAATCGACGGGGTACGGTCACGCTAATCCGTTAAGACAACCCTGGTCGGATAATGCTACTCCAAAAAGCCATCGAATTAATTCGGTGGCTTTTTGCTGAACCTGTATTTTTGCGCCCTTGAACTGAGGGTTATTATATAAATGATCAGGGGGCTCAGTTCATCAGAAAATTCAAATTATGGTAGATATTTTACTCGGGCTCCAGTGGGGCGATGAAGGAAAAGGAAAGATCGTTGACTATTTTGCAAAAGATTATGATGTAATTGCCCGCTTCCAGGGTGGTCCCAATGCAGGACATACTTTATATGTTGGGGATAAAAAAATTGTGCTGCACCAGATCCCGTCCGGGGTTTTTCATGAAAATACGATCAACCTGATCGGAAACGGGGTTGTGCTTGATCCGATTACGCTGAAAAATGAATGTGAAACCGTTGCCTCCTTTGGGATCGATGTGAAAAAAAACCTTTTTATTGCCGAGCGTACGCATCTTATCCTGCCCACACACCGGGCCCTGGACAAAGCTGCCGAGCTTTCAAAAGGGCATCAAAAGATCGGGTCTACGTTAAAAGGGATTGGTCCTGCTTATATGGATAAAACCGGCCGGAATGGATTGCGGGTTGGCGATGTGATTGATAAGAATTTTACTACATCCTATATCAAGCTCCGGCTCAAACACCAGAAACTACTGGATAATTATTCGTTTAATGAAGATATTACGGCCTGGGAAGAAGAATTTTTTGAAGCCCTGGAGTTCCTGAAACAACTGAATATTGTAAACGGGGAATATTTTCTAAACCAACAAATACAGGCTGGAAAAAAAGTCCTGGCCGAAGGTGCCCAGGGAACGATGCTGGATATTGATTTTGGAACTTTTCCTTATGTGACTTCTTCCAATACCATCTCTGCGGGCGTTTGTAATGGATTGGGTGTGGCCCCTCAAAAGATCCGGGATGTAATTGGCGTTTCCAAGGCCTACTGCACCCGGGTGGGAGGCGGTCCCTTTCCTACCGAACTGGAAGATGAAACAGGAGAGGAATTACGGAAGATCGGGCATGAATTTGGTGCCACTACCGGCAGGCCCCGGCGTTGCGGGTGGATCGACCTGGTAGCTTTGAATTTTGCCTGCATGATCAACGGGGTTACAAAAATTGTATTGACCAAAGCTGATGTGCTGGATGCGTTTAAGGAATTACAGGTTTGTACCGATTATCTGGTGAATAACGAAAAATCCAGGGAAATACCGTTTCGATTGGAGAAAATGAAGATTGAGCCGCTGTACAAATCTTTCCCGGGCTGGGATAAACCCAGCAGTACGGCAAAAAATGAATCGGATTTACCGGATACGATGAAATCCTACGTAGGATTTATCAATGAATACCTGGGGGTAAAAATTCACTATATTTCGAATGGGCCAGGCCGGGACCAGCTAATCCGCTTGTCGTAGAAGCGTTTGTACGCGGGAAAAATTCTTTTTTAAAAATTTGGCGGATTAAAAACTTCGCTGAAATTTTACAGCAACAACCCTATCAACACATGGCAAAATCTATTAAGGCAAAAGGAGCCGCCGGGAGGGCCAGCAACGAGTCTGAAAAAGAAGCGGCGAAAAAAGCTTCTCCCAAACCCAGTAAGAAAGAAGAAGAGCTGGAAGATGATGATGATTTGGATGATGAGGAGGATATCAAGCCTGCAAAAAAAGTAGGGAAATCCGCCCTGTCTAAAAAAGGTAAGGAAGAAGATGAAGACGACGATGA
>DASUMO010000460.1:0-6620 GCA_036277695.1 Chitinophagaceae bacterium | reverse complement strand
AGGGAGATAATCTGATTTTGCAGGAAGTGAACCTGAATGTGAATAAAGGTGAATTTGTGTACCTGGTAGGAAAAACGGGAACGGGTAAGTCAAGTCTATTGAAAACCCTCTATGGCGAACTGCCGCTGCGGGAAGGGGAAGGTGAAGTTGCGGGTTTTAAATTGCGGGGCCTGGATTGGAAAAAAGTTCCCTACCTGCGCCGAAACCTTGGTGTGGTATTCCAGGATTTCCAATTACTGACGGACCGGAATGTAAACAACAACCTCAAGTTTGTGTTAAGGGCCACCGGGTGGACAGATGAAAAACTCATGGATGAAAAGATCATGGATGTGCTGGATAAGGTTGGCCTAAAAGCAAAGGGATTTAAAATGCCTTACGAGATGAGTGGAGGCGAACAACAACGGATTGATATCGCCAGGGCTTTATTAAACTCCCCCAAGCTGATCCTGGCCGATGAGCCCACCGGTAACCTGGACCCGGAAACTTCGGATGAGATCATGAACCTGCTGTTCAGCATTTGCAAAGATTATAATACCGCCATCGTCATGGCTTCCCATGATTATATTGTTGTGCAAAAATTCCCTGCCAGGATGATCAGAACGGAAAGGGGTAGGGTGATTGACAATGCTAGTATAACCATTGAATAAGCAGCCGGGTATTTTTTTCATTATCATAGGTATCCTGGAGCAGCTTTTTACGCAGGTTGATTTCTTCCCCTGTAAATGGCTGGTGATACAGCTGCATGATAATGGAAGCGAAGGCAGCAGCATTGTTACCGGTATGACAGGCAGCTTCCAGTCCGGTACCCTTTACCATGGGTTCATTTACGATACAATGCCTCCCTTCAAATAGCACATGCAATAGTTTAAGGTGCAGGCCCGTAACATTTTCATTAAAACAGGGGAGAACATGAATATGGGCTTTTCGGATAAGATCATTCATCTCTGATTCGGACGGATCGGCAACCAGGCAGGTATGCTGGTAAAAATGGGCCAGCTTCTGCAAACGGCCCGAAGGTTTTTTACCTGCAATCACAAATGGCTTTCTCACTTTATTAAACACATGCTGCAATAGCCAGACCGCTGCTTTTTCATTTTCAGGGACAGAAAGATTACCATGATATAGACAAAGTGTGCCTATGCCTTCTTCACCGCTCACTTGTTGCCAGGCGGGAAAGGCAGGCAGGAAGCAGGAATGCTGTAGATGGTATTTGTTTGAGAATGTTTGCACATCGTCCCGGGAAATGCAGGCATAGATGCATTGTTCCGGCAATTGGCGGGTATAATTCCGCAATAACCTGCTTTCATGGAAAAAGTATAATTTTTTCAGCAGCGAGGATTCGGAGCGGGCCAGTTCCCTGTAATAAACACTTTCTTCATTGTGCATGCGCACCACTACTTTACGTCGGTTGAGATCAAGAGCCGGAAGGATACCCGTACAATGTATACCTTCCATTAGAATAGGATGGTTGTCCTTCTGCAGGTTTTCGATTAATTGCGCATTGACACGCGAAGAGATGATATAAGGGAGTTTGGCAGAAAAGCCCCGCCGCCCCGTCTTGCGTTCATATACGTGAATGTGCTCACAGTATTGGTTTAGTTCATTGGGAGTGCCTCTTTCATTATAACTGAAATAATGCAGGTGAATGGCGATGCCCATCTTTTTCAGCATCACGATCCGGTTCATCATATCAATGGCCCCGCCATAGTCGGCCGGCCAGGGAACGTCGAGACAGATAATATGTAGGTGCTGAATCAAGAATTAAATACAGATTGATAAAACGCTAGTAATTTTTTCTCTTCGTTTTCCCAGTTGAGACTATTCCTGGCGATCAGACAATTTTGCTTCAGTCTGCTGTATACAACATCATCCTGCAGCAGATTGTTTATGGCAGCCGCAATTCTTTCCGGCGCCAGGTCATGGATCAGCAGGGCCACTTCGTAACGGGCGTTGATCTTCCGGTATTCCGGGTAATCCATCGTTACCTGTGGTAACCCTGCATGAATATAATCAAAGAATTTATTGGGCAGGGCCAGCCACTGGTTGAGTCCTTCTTTTTCCGCCAGCGCTATGCCTATAAAAGCCTGTTGCGATATTTTCCATAACTCTTCCGGGGCCAGCATGCCCTTGAGTTCGATTTTAGATTCCAGTTGATGAAGCCGTATCAGTTCTTTTACCTGGGACATAAAATTACCATCACCACAAATCACGAGCGGGTAATTGACCCATTTCATAGCAGGAATAAGGTATTCAAAACCCCGTGCTTCATTGACCGCTCCCTGGTAAAGAATAAATTTTCCGGGAACAGTACCGGGTTCAAGAGGTCTTAAAACCGGCAGGTTCCTCAGTGTTTTATACAGTACTCCATAACGCCGATTGAATTCCTCGGCGATTCCTTCACTGACAGTATAGCCTTTTGGAAATTCCGGCACGGCATATTTTTCCACCCGCAACCAGGTTTTGTGAACAGCAGGCCGGCTGATCACTTCTTTTAACTCTGTAAACAGTTCATGTGCGTCATAAACCCGGGGTATTTTTTTCCATCGTGAAATGGCCAGGCAGGGCAGGATCGTGTCAAGGTCGATGGCACAGATAGCATCCATGCGTTTGAACAGGAGATAAAAAAACAGGCGGGCATTGTATTCGGCATAAAAGGCTCTCCCTTTTCGAAACCAGCAGGATATTCTTTTTTGAAGATAAGGCCGGCTCTCCAGGGGTGGAGAATGAGGAAGAGTTCGGCCTACCAGCGTAACAGTATAACCATTGCCGGCCAGCGAACGGCAAATCCGGTCCATACGCTGGTCATAACTGAGATCATTGGTAACGGTAAAATAGATCCGTTTCAAATGGCTGTCATTTTGTTGATAGGTTTAGCTTTTATTTAGTGTTGCCTGCTCATTGTAAAGCGATGGATTGATAGATTTTTTCAATTGTTTCCACCGTTTTCAGGCCTTCTGCAGCCTGGGTGAAGGGATGATTATCGTCGTGCAGGGCCCGCACCAGGTTTTCGTATACTTTATCGTGGTTACTCATGGATCCTTTATAAAAACCATACTCGTTGGCAATGCCCCTGTCGGGTATTTCGAGGCTGGCATTTTCGGTGCATTGGTATTCCACCTTATTCATGTATTCGCCCCCAATTCGCAGGGATCCTTTTTCCGCGATAATAGAAAGCGAGACTTCCATATTTTTCTTGTAAGTATTGAGTGACCAGTGCAAACCTCCCAACATGCCATTTTTCATTTCCAGGGCTACTACGCCGCTATCTTCGAATTCAATTACTCCCCGATGTGCCATATTCTTTCTATAACCTCTTAGATTTTCCACATCACCCAGTAACCACAGCAGGGCATCAATATAATGACTGAACTGCGTATATAAACTGCCTCCATCGGCAAGAAGGCTTCCTTTCCAGGAATCATGATAGTAAGCTTCGGGCCGGTTCCAGAAACAATTCAGCTGGAAACTATAGAGACGACCCAATTGTTGACGGGCAAGAATTTCTTTAAGGGCAGCCAGGGCCGGATTATAGCGGGTTGATTTTACTACGAATAATTTTCGCCCCGCTTTTTTTGCCGCCTCCATCATGGACCGGCCATCCACAGCATGAATACAAAGCGGCTTTTCACAAAGCACATGCATACCTGCTTCCAAAGCTAGTATGGAATGAGAAGCATGTAAGCCATTCGGCGTGCATATAGCCACGATATCCAAACCGCCCGGATGTTTTAATAAGTCTTCAATAGCGTTATAGGCCATTGCATGATACTCCTGCGCAAGCGCATCAGCTTTTTCTTTTATAATATCGCAAACTGCCAGTAGCTGGCCCTGCCGGGCAGCTTCGGTGGCATGCCGGCTGGCAATCTTACCACAACCAACAATAGCAAAACGAAGCGGGGAGCTCATAAGCGTCAAATATACAAGAGAACTCGCTAAAGGCCGGGGTCATTTCAACGTGAATAAAAGAAAAAGGTTCCGCCAAAAAAGCAGAACCTTAATCGTTAGTTGAAATAATTGTGTTTGTTACTGGCCCATGTTCATTCCATCCATACCACTCTCACCCTGGTTTCTCATGTTCTTGCGTTTGAACAGGGATGCGTCGAATTTACCAAAACGCCAGTTGAAATTGAGACGCAGCACTTGCGGATCACGACGGCGGAATGCATCCTGCATGAAGAAGGTGGACTCGGAATGAATATCCGAACGGCGGGTTCTGAAAACATCATTCATATTAAGCGACACGGAAGCCGTCCGGTTTTTTAGGAATTCATACCGTAGGGCAATATCAACGCCGTAATTGGGACGCACATAGCCCTGCGAAGAAGAAGCAGCACCACCAAAGAAATGACCACCACCACGGCCACCTCCACCACCGCTTCCACCGGGCGGTAATACGGTCTTGGATTGATAATCGCCGGATAACTGGATCGTGAAGTTCTTCGGTAATTTGAACGTATTATTGATCTTGACAAAATAACTGGTCAGCCGGGGTTGATCAGGCTCCCCGGGAATTTTGATCTTTACATCTGATGTATACAAATTCAGGTTTGGAGTAAATTCCCACCATTTGGTCAGATTATTCCGGGAGGTAAGTTCAACACCCGTTACAATACTTGAATTCGCGTTGATATAAGAGTTCAGGATCACATCGTCCCCATTATTACTTTCCGAAGTCTGGTACCGGATAATCAAATCCGTGGTATGTTTATAATACAGCGAGGCCAGGAAATTGCCTTTATTCTTAAAGGTCTTTTCATAAGACAATTCAAATGAGTTGGTAAACTCCGGCTTCAACCCGGGGTTACCTTTACTTGGATTCAGGCGGTCAGATGAATCGGTAAAAGGTGTCAGTTGCCAGAAATTAGGGCGGTTGATCCTGCGGCTATAATTCAATTGCAGGCTTTGTGTTTCGCTTAATTTCTGGGAAAGGAATATGCTGGGGAAAAAGCTGATCGGGAAATCGATTTTGAATAGTTCTCCCGTAGTCAGAAGTTTTCCTTCGTAATCGGAGCTTTCAGCACGCAATCCAAGTTGGTAGCCAAAGTTCTTAATCTGGCTGGAAAAAGTTGCGTAGGCGGCATATACCTGGTCATTACTTTCATATTCACTAACAGATCCCGGTTGAATAATATATTCGCCGTTCTCCTCCACGTAAAAAGCATTCCGGCTATCTGTTTTACGCAGTTGGGCTCTCAAACCCATTTCCATCTTTGTTTTTTCCGCAAGCGGGTTTACAAAATCGGTTTGGATGACGAAATTTTGATTGTTTCCTCTTATCTGTTGTTGCTGCCTGTAAACTTTTTGCAGGTCATATTGTGGTACATCAAATGTTTCTGTTTGAATAAAACTTGCATTGGAATTCCTGCTCCTGTTAAACGTCACATCGGCTGTTAGTTCACGTCCGGGTTTGGGAAAGTTATGCTTGAAACTGAAAGTAGATCCCAGGTTACGGAAATCTCCCTTGGTATTACTGGCCCTGCGGTCATAAGCTGAAATAATAGCAGGGTAGAGCGAATCATAATAAATATCACTGGTATTAAAAGGTTTGAATTGACCACGGACAAAATTGGCTGCCAGTGAAAAGGTAGTTCGGTTGGTAGCAAAAAAATCTATGCCGGCCCTTCCAAATCCAAAACTTCCTACCTGGGTAGAACGATCTTTTTGCAGGATATTTACGTCCGGGGTTGTATAATAATTTTCCCTTTCTGTAGTACCAGTGCTGATGGACTTGCGCTGGTTATACATTCCATTGGCAAAAAAATTGAATTTTTGCTGGCGAAGATTAATATCTCCACCTACACCCACCCTTGCCCTTGAATCCAGGTTGGCCCGCAAACTCCCGTTATAACCTACTTTCTTTTCCTTTTTCAGGACTATATTCAAGATGCCCGAAGTACCTCCCGAAGCATCAAACTTGGCAGATGGATTCGTAATCAGCTCTACGCTCTGGATGGCGTCGGCCGGGATCTGTTCCAGGCTAAGATTGGTAGGACGGCCATCTACAAATAGCTGGGGAGCATTGTTACGCATGGTCACGTTCCCGTCAATATCCACGTTGAGCGAAGGCACATTCCGCATCACATCGACCGCAGTCCCCCCGGCGGAAACGATATTTTTGTCAACGTTGAAAACCTTTCGGTCAATGCCCAATTGCAAACCCGGGCGGGCAGCCGAAACCGTCACATTATCCAGCACCTTTTCATCCAGTTCCACTTTGATATTCCCCAGGTCTTTATCCAAGGCATTTATTATGGAACTCATATCACCCCCCGGTTTGATATCAAATGAAACCGTTTGTTCAAATTCTTTAAAACCGATAACGGTAATCCTCAATTTGGAGGGACCAAAAACACCGACATTTTCAAGACTAAAATCGCCATTGGCTTTGGTCAGCATCCCGGCTACCACTGTTTCCTTACGTTTTTTAGTAACCGTGTCCATTTTATTTTGCAGGAGCTGGACAGAAGCGTATTCAATGGGTTTCCCGGTTTTGGAATCCACCACCTTGCCATAAAAACGGCCGGTAGGCATCTGGCCTCCATTGCCACGGTTCCCGGCTCCTGCAGGAGGTTGGGCTATCGTCATAAAAGCCAGTAAAACAAAGAATAAGGCCAAAATAG
>DASUMO010000459.1:0-2957 GCA_036277695.1 Chitinophagaceae bacterium | reverse complement strand
CCGAAGGAGTGTATGTAGTTACGGTTTGTGTAGAAGAAATCCGCAGTGGCCAGGTCATTGCCGTACAAAGAAAAGACGTTCAAATCAATATTGCACGATGTGAACTGGCTGCAGCTTTATTGTTTCCTGAATACCAGTTATGCCGCGCCAGCAGAACCATCACTATCGCCAACCGTTCCAATAGTCCCCTTATTTTCACGTATCGCTGGGATATTTACGATAAGATGAATACATTGCTCCAGTCAAGCACAGCATCCACGATTACCCATACTTTTCCCGATACCGGAATGTATAAGGTCAAACTGGTCATCAATCCCGGTCAGCCCTGTACAGATTCCACCACCGCGGCCATCAGGGTCTATCCGGGTATGGTCACTGATTTCAATTATTCAGGTATTTGTTTTGGACGGCCTACTGTATTTACCAGCTTATCCAGTTCCTTTTACGGTACGATCACATCCTGGCAATGGGATTTTGGCGAACAAAGCAGGCAAACTGACATATCATCCCTTCAAAACCCTGTTTATACCTATCCTGAAATGGGAACAAAAAACGCCCGGTTGCGGGTCACCGACTCGAAAGGATGTATTGATTCGGTGATAAAACCCATTACCATTTTGGATAAACCACCCATAGAACTGGCATTCCGGGATACCCTTATTTGTATAAATGACTTTGTGCAGTTACTGGCTGCAGGGGGCGGTTTGTTCAATTGGTCACCTTCAATTAATATCAGTAACCCCACCAGTTCATCCCCTACTGTAAATCCACCTGCAACCACTACTTATTATGTAGACCTGGATGATAACGGCTGTAAAAACCGGGATTCGGTAAAAGTAAGGGTGATCGACAGGGTTAGCCTGCAGGTTATGCGCGATACCACTATTTGCAGCGGCGATACCATTCAACTCCGCCTGGTTTCCGACGGGTTCCAGTACACCTGGTCACCAGCCTCCCAATTGTTAGATCCAACCGCAAAATTTCCCCTTGCTGTAACAGGCAATACCACCACTTATGTGGTGAAATCTATAATCGGGGGCTGCTCGGCAACGGATGATGTAGTGGTGAATACAGTTCCCTATCCCCTGGCAATAGCAGGGCCGGATACGAGCATTTGTTATAATTCCCCTGCCCATTTGCAAGGCCTAACAAACGGGAACTCCTGGAACTGGTCGCCTGCCAGTAATGTAAGCAACTCCACGATTTTAAATCCATTTGCTTACCCGGCCCGCACAACAACTTATGTATTTTCCGCATATGACACCCGTGGTTGTCCGAAACCAGGCAGGGATAGCTTAATTGTTTATGTTTATCCCAAAATGTTGGTGTCGGCCGGCAACGATACTTCCGTGGTGCTGGGCCAGGAACTTCAGCTGAACGCGCAAGGTGGAGAAACATATAGCTGGCAACCTCCCGCCAATCTATCAGCTGCTGATATTCCCAACCCAATGGCCCTGTTTAATGAACCCTCCCCGGGAATCCGCTATAAACTTATAGCCAGCAGTTCCTTTGGTTGCCTGGATTCGGCATATATTACCGTCAAGGTTTTTGCAACAGGACCCAACATTTTTGTACCTACAGCGTTTACACCAAACAATGACGGGAAGAATGACCTGTTACGCCCTGTACTGGCCGGGATAAAAAATATGGAATATTTCCGGATTTATAATCGCTGGGGACAACAGGTCTTTGGTACTTCGGCAGAAGGAAAAGGTTGGAATGGGCTTGTTAACGGGCAACCCCAGGGTACAGGAACTTTTGTGTGGATGGCAAAAGCATTTGATTATAACGGCAATCCCTTTTTTGCAAAAGGCATGTTCACATTGATTCGTTAAATCGGGTTATAAACAGCGTTTGCTTTAGCTTTTGTGAAAAACTTTTCCCACTGTGGGATTTAATTAGCATACAAATTGCTGCATTTAATCCCTAACACCAAATCATGGAAATGCGCTTCGTAAAAACCATACAATTTACCCGCCTGATCAAGGCCGGGGGCCGCCTAAGAGAGTTTAATTTTCGCAAAATCAATAATACAGAGTCAGAGCTTTTTACTGTCAATGTATGTGATGACCGTGGAGAAAGAATTCTTTTTTACATGCTAAAGGAACAGAATGACTGGCGATTGGGATCACAACAACTGCCGGCCTGGATAGGCCAGCAGGAAGACCAGTTGAATATCGCGATTGAAGACGAATTGAAAAGTTCCAATTACAGCAGTAATTATTACAATTAATTCCCGCTGCCATAATAGCATAACGTCTCGCCCCTACTGGCCATTTTCCAGGAATCGCTTCCGGATCTGCAACAATGCTGCGGGTTGCAGGCCTGAGCTTGCTTTTAATACCCGGCAGAAATAAGCTACTTCCTCTTCGCTGGCCGGGCAACCCACATTCATTCCGGGTTCGGCATCCTGACTTTTTCTGAGCCTTGAATCCGCCAGTAATTTACCCCCGGGATCAAAAATCAACCAGTACGGAATACCCTGGTTATCTCCATTATACTGAGTGACAAGTTCCCGGGCGCCCGGGTTTTCCAGTTTTTCTTTGTCTTTACTTTCATACACGACAATATAACGGATAATATAATGATCAGTGAAATAGGTCTTCACGCGGGGATCATTCATGGCCGTATCCATTTTATGACACCAATGGCACCAGGAAGCATGGAAGAGAATAAACACATTCTTTTTTTCACGGGAAGCATCTGCGCAGGCCTGCCTGATCACCTCGGCTGCCGGCAAGGGCAGATCCTGTGACAAAAGCGCCCGCGAAAAAAGGATCCCCCCGCCAAAGAGAATCAAAAAAAGAATGGCAGTTCGCATAACCTGGAATGAATTAAAAGGATGAAACCTTAAACAATTTTGAAGTTAACGAACTCCTGATTACAATTATTTGTAATGTCGGGAGAAAATAAAACCTTTGCAATCCTTTTAACGAAATCGCCTAACTCTGAATTCA
>DASUMO010000458.1:0-5524 GCA_036277695.1 Chitinophagaceae bacterium | reverse complement strand
TCTTCCTTGCTGGTAAAAGCATTGTCTATGTTCACGAGGTGATCAGCCAGTTTATCATACCGTTTAGTCATGAGCCAGGTGAAAATGTGCAGGTAATGAATACCGTCGAATATCAGGGTTTTTTTCTCGGCAAATTCTTCTTTGAGCTTTAAAAATTCACCCGGTATTTCGGTATAATGCATAGCCGGCCGCAGATGGTGCACCGTATGGTAACCATCGTTCCAGCAGATCTTATTATACTTGGTATTGATACAGTTGATGGCACTGGTGAAATTATTGTCCGGGTCATTTTTATCAATAAAAGAATGCTGGGTCCAGTTACCTAACATCATTACAACCCGGGCAAAAACAAAGGGGATAATAAAAACAAACAGGGTGGCATGGAAATTAACAAATGACATCCCGATACAAAACGCATAGAATGCCATTTCGCCATAGGTCAGGCGCATGTATAATTTCTTTCTTTTGCGGGTAAACAGGTACATAAACGTGTCGCGGAAACCGAGGAAAAGAAAACGCCCCAGGTATTTTAAGAAATCTCCAAGACTATCTCTTTTATAAGCCAGCGTGCTGCTGGCATCATCCGGCATATTGTTTTCCACGTGATGCATAGCCATATGATGCACGAAATAGGTTTCCGGCGTATGTCCAAAAAACGGACAGACAAACCAGATCACATAATTATATAACCAGGTATATCCCTTCTTAAACAATTTCCGGTGGCTGATACAATGCAGCATTAAGCCGAAACGACCTTTGAAATACATTTGAGAAATATAGAAATAGGGGATATAGGCCAACCACCAATACCAGCCCTGCAACAGGGGTGTATAGAGAATAATGGCGGTAGGAATAACGAGGATATGGATCGCAGTAAGCAAATGAATAAAAGGCAGGTCCCTTTTGTCATTGATATAGTTTAGCCAGAATTTTTCATACTGGCTATACTTTTCTTTGGGAATATAAACGGGGTCAGTAAGATTCGTGAGGGCCTTCATGAACAAAATAAATAGATTCTAATAATCAATACTTGTTGATTCCAGGGATCATTTTTCAAATAAAGAGTTGGTTTTCAGGTAATATGGCTCGCCGAGAGGCCATGAAATTAGTTCATTTCGCCTTAACAGGAGAATATTTCTTTGCAGTGACCTGCAAGAATGATTGCTGAACCGGGCCCGGAAATACTCATTCACCTGTTTAACATAAATCAAGAGCTTATTTTTTTTGCAATACAAGGGTGTAGGAAAACAATTGTTCAAAAGGAGAATTGGTTTTCTCTGGTTTGGCAAGGAGAAAGCCACTGCCAAAGGCGCGGCTTCTTATTTCACCGGTTAAGCGTTCGTCATCATCAAAAAGGAATTCAGTGATCAATGGCCGGTATCCGTCCAGGTCCAGTATTTCCACATGAATATGCGCCGGCAGATCAGTGGATGGGTATCCCGAGGGTTTTATTGTCTGCAATTCAAATTTGCCTTCTTTGTCCGTTTTTACATAACCAAATAAACGGGCATGGCGACGGTCTCCTTCATTACCTCCAACATGGGGACGATCAGCCGCGTACCAGCCTTTTGAATCCGTTTGGTAAACATAAACCAGGACAGCTGCCAGGGGTTGGTTAGCTGAATTCTTTACCTGTCCCAATACCTTTATTTTCTTACCGGGTTCCTGTGTTGTAGCTATTTTTATGGGTGTAGTTCCCGCATATTGTTTAACCAGTTGCCGGAACCCGGTTTCTGGATGTAAGTTCAAATAGGAAGGATGGGTCAGCAGATCCGACACGGAAACCGATCCTTCCGAAAGTTTATTCCCTGCCTCTCTCAATAATGCTGCTGCATCCTGCGCGTTGCTGAAGAATCCGCATCCTAAAATAAAAAGGATAGAAAAAATGAGTTTCATAACGGTCCTTGGGGAAATGGAAATTAGCTTGCTTTAGGGAATCCCGCACCCGGTATTGTATGATGGGTAAACTTTCTCGATGACAGGCGGATTTCTAATAAGGATTATCCCCGGAATGGCAGGTCTTTGCCCGCCCATGGATATTTTTTTACTGCGTTGAAAAAACCCGTTGGGATAAATCCTATGTGGAAAATTGTGTTCTGGCAATCATTTTGCCAATATTATATTAGTATCCGTAAACTAAAATCCGGTCTTATGAAACTGACGGTAGCCATTAATGTTTTAATGATCCTGCTTTATTACGCGATCCTGTTGCTGGTATTCTATTACCGCTAAGGATTTGGTCCAGCGATCATTGCTTTTCCAGCAGGTCTGGGCGCCGCTGCTGTGTACGCTGCAGGGACTGTTCCAGTCGCCATTCTTCAATTTTGCGGTGATTGCCCCCCAGCAGGATATCGGGCACTTTCCAGCCACGGAAAACCTCGGGCCTTGTATATACCGGGGGAGCCAATAAATTATCCTGGAAGGAATCAAACAATGCAGAGGTTTCATCGTTCAAAACCCCCGGGAGTAAACGTCCTACGGCATCTACCAGGATAGCCGCAGGTAATTCACCCCCGCTGAGGACGTAGTCTCCAATAGAGATTTCACGGGTAATCAAATGTTCCCGGATGCGCTCATCAATCCCTTTGTAATGACCGCAAACCAATAGCAGGTTTTCTTTCAGGGATAACTGGTTGGCCATCGACTGGCTTAGTTTTTCCCCATCGGGGGTCAGGTAAATAATTTCATCATAATGCCTTTCAGCGGACAATTCTTCGATAGCCCGGGCCAATGGTTCGCACATCATCACCATACCCGCGCCGCCGCCATACTGGTAATCATCCACCTGCCCATATTCATTGACCGCCCATTTACGGAGTTGGTGCAACTGGACTTCCAGCAATCCTTTTTCCTGCGCTCTTTTCATCATGCTGTGTTCCAGCGGGCTTTTCAGTAATTCCGGCAATACCGTGATAATATCAATTCGCATAACAACAAAGATAATCCAGGAAGTTGCATCGCATAAGACGTGGTGAATCCGGGTAAATTAATCGCTTTTTAATAAAGCTTCGACGAATTCGGGTTTATTTTAGAACGATTTTGAGAAACAAGGAATTTATTCCCTGGTTAAAAGGCTCAATTGCTGCTTAATTTTACAAAAACAAGAGATGCAGGACGTACATATTTTGATCGTAGAGGATGAGAAAAAAATCGCGGATACATTAAAACAGGGTCTTGAGGAAAATTCTTTCCGGGCAGTGGTGGCTTATGATGGAAAGATGGGTTTGCAATTATTTCGCAGCCACTCTTTCCAACTGGTTATTCTCGATATCAATTTACCCGGCATCAGTGGCTATGAATTGTGTAAGTTGATCCGATCTATCAACCCCGCCATACCGGTTATCATGCTTACCGCCATGAATGCGGTGGAAGATAAACTGGAGGGATTTGAAGCAGGGGCAGATGATTATATTATCAAACCCTTTGATTTTCGTGAGCTGCTGGTACGAATCCGCGCCCTGCTGAAACGCTTGCACAGCCAGGTGAGCAGCGGCACGGTTCTGCAGGCAGGTGACCTTGTGATGAATCTTGACAGCAAGGAAGTAAAGCGGCATGAACAAACAGTTACGCTGACCGCCAAAGAATTCCAGTTGCTGGAATACCTGATGAGAAATAAAAACCGCGTGGTTTCGCGCGCAGATATTGCCCTCAATGTATGGGACATTGATTTTGACACCCGCACCAATGTCATTGATGTATATGTAAATTACCTCCGGAAAAAAATAGACAAGGGTTTTGAAGAGCCCCTGATTCATACACAGGTGGGAATGGGATATATCCTGAAAGATAAAAACGGATGAAGCTTTCACTCAAAATCAATCTCCTTTTTACTTTTATCGTCACAGGTATCCTGCTTGTGGCGGGGATCATCCTGTTCAATATCAGCCGGCAGAATGTACAGGTGGATTTTGAACGACGCCTGGAAAACAGGGCTGCGCGAACGGCTTATTTATACAACATGCTCCGCAACGATACGGCGGACCTGCTGCGTTCCCTCGATGCCAATATTCCTCCCCTGCTTTTCAACAAGAGCATTTTTATTTACAACCAGTTTAACCAGGTCATTTATTCTTTTCGTGATGAAGTCGGGGATAGTTTCCGCGTAGATACCAGGAGATTCGTGGAAGCAAGAGAAAGCAGCCCCGTTTTCTATTCACAGGGGAATAAAGAAGTCTGTGTTTACCATTACCCTTCCGGTGGGGATATGATTGTAGCAGTAGCCGCGGAAAATGTAGCCGGTAAGGAATACATTAATAACCTAAGAAGTATCTTTTTGGTTTTTTTACCCGGAGCGGTACTGTTTACGCTGGTTGCCGGCTACCTTTTTTCCCGTACTATCATCAAACCTATAAAAGGTACGATCCATGATGCCCAGCTTATTACTTCGCAGAATCTCTCGCATCGCCTTTATGTCGGTAACAGGAAAGATGAACTCGCCGAACTTAACCAGACTTTTAACCAGTTGCTGGACCGGCTGGAAGATGCTTTTGCCATCCAGCGCCGGTTCATTTCCAATGCCTCGCATGAATTATCTACACCGCTGACCTCTGTCTCGAGCCAGATCGAAGTAACGTTGCTCCATAACCGAACGAATGAGGAATACCGGAATGTGCTTTATTCGGTACTGGAAGATGTGAAAGAGTTACAGCATTTAACCAGGAATCTGCTGGAAATCGCCAAGGCCGGTACCGATGGCGCCATTTCCCTGGATAAAGTCAGGATTGATGAAATACTGATAAGGGCTCATAGTGAAGTGCTGAAACAAAATCAGGGTTATCATATCGGTTTGACCTTCCCCGAACTGCCCGATGATGAAGCTGAATGTACCGTGTTCGGAAATCCGCACCTGCTGCTCAGCGCCTTTAAAAATATTTTGGAAAATGGCTGTAAGTATTCGCCTGACAAAACGGTACAGGTGCAGCTTGATTTCCGGGGCTACGAAATTGAACTGGTTTTTTCCAATAAAAGTGACACGCTTTCCTCGGAAGAAATCAACCGGATTTTTGAACCTTTTTACCGCGGTGAAAATGCGGGAGGAAAACAGGGCTTTGGGCTGGGCTTAACCCTTACCCGCCGGATCATCGGACTTCATAAAGGGCAACTTACTGTTGAATCCGACCTGGAAAATGGAACCGTATTCAGGATTATTCTTCCCGCTTTAAAAAAATGAGTTCTTTTAATCTGATTCTAACTCCAACTTAAGCTCCTTCTAATTCAAGGCGAGTAGCTTGCATGATAAACCTGCAGGCGATCGTCCAGATGAAAAAATTATTTAACCGCATATTGGTACCCGTACATTTTAACAGGGATACTCCGCTTGTCCTGCTGAAGGCGATCCAGGTGGCCAATGAATTTGATTGTGATATTTACTTATTGCACGTGCAGGAACCGTTGGCGGGTCTGCCCGTTGGAAGTTTTTCTAAGTCCTCGGGTATTTTGTCACGTAGCACGGCACAGGCTGAAGCAAGGCTGGAAAAGTTAAAAACCTGGTGCAGGGGGCAATTAAAAGATGGATTACTCATTT
>DASUMO010000457.1:0-2490 GCA_036277695.1 Chitinophagaceae bacterium | reverse complement strand
GAAACCCTGTTATCTTTGACTCCCAAAACAAATCTTAACTATAATTCAGGTTTATAAAATCCACTCATATGATAAACGCATTTCTTTTATACATCGATCCCGGAAGCGGTAGCTATTTCATACAGGTGATCGTAGCGGCATTACTGGGTGCTGCCTTCTGGATAAAGATGTCCTGGCTGCGTATTAAATCTTTTTTTACAGGCCATAAATATAAGCGGGGAGAAAAAATTAATAAACCGGGTAACCCTTAACCCTTTCCGAGTTTTTGCAGAATAAACCTTAGCCCGTTGCCTGTTGATGCCGGCAGGGGGTAAAAGCTCTCGCGTGACACTGTTTCCATTCTTTCCCTGAACCCCTGGCTGAAATTTTCAAGCTCCCTTATTTTCGAAGCCAAAAGGTTCAACTCCCCTGGTAACAGGGAGAGCCCGATCCTGGGCCGCAAACTGTTTTCCAACGGCTCTAGTTCCAATTCCCGCCAGCGGGGATTTGTTTGTTTGAGTGGAGTGTCAATGAATAGGACAGGCCGGCCACAGCCTATCGCAAATTCCAAGGCTATCCCCGAACGATCGGTGACCAGGATATCGGTTTGGGGTAAACGATCGAGTACATTTGTTTCCTTGTCTAAAAACAGGGAGTCATACCGGTTGACGAGTTTCTGCAAACGTGCATACTCCTTTTTCTTGCGTTTTTCATATTCAGGATGAGTACGAACTATGATTGTATAAGGTAATTTTACCAACTCGGCCAGCAATTCTTCAATACAAGTTTCGAAAATGCAATCTTCAAACCAGGACGGTGCGATTAAAATGGTTTTTTCTTTGCCGGCCCCACTATTGTTTTGCAGCCTGGTTTTTTGTAGCAGGCTGTCGAACAGGGGATAGCCAAAAGCAATAAGTTCTTTGGGGTGCTGGCTATATAATTGTTCTGCTTTACGGATTTCATTTACCTGGTAAGGGCCCGTGCAAAAAACAGCATCATAATTAAAAAAAGCTTTTTGCCTGTATTGCAGGTGGGTACTTACAGCCGCGTGAAAGACGTAGACATAGGTGCCTATATTTTTGGAACGTTTAAACAGGAAATTATCCAGGTCGGGCATTGTCAGGATCATCATATCCGCATGTAGCCGCGCAAATAAGAAACCCAGCATCCACTTTACAAATACAACTCGCATGCCCGGCATTGTTTCCCGTAAAAGTGGATCAGCCTTGTCTGAAGTGATGTAACAAATGTTTACCTTTTGGGTGGCAAGCAGGTCCCGGATCAATTTCTCAAAGTACTGGAAATAATGGCGGCTTTCTGCATAAAACACTAATTCCTGCTTTTCCCCTAATAATTGGTTCACCTGCCTGTATTCGGAAAATAGATTCATCCTTTATAAATACTCCCTGATCAGTTCTTTTAATTTTGCCCGGTCAAAGGGAGCCGGGTTATTGGCAAAACGTTCTTCATTTACTTCGTTGAGCAGCCCGTCCATTATTTGGTTTTTATCAATTCCCAATTCATCCAATGTTGTGGCCAAACCCTGTTTCTGCATTACTGTTTGTATATGATTTTTTGCGGAATGGGCATCCCTGCAATGCAACAATTCACAAAGTTCACTGCCTGCCTCATTATATAAAAAGAACAGCGGTAAGAATAAAGCCACGGCATGGCCATGTGATAAGCCGTGGTAAGCAGTCAGGTAATAAGAAAGCGCATGCGGACCGGTTGTCCGGGTAATATTTATCGCCTGCCCTGCGTTATAAGCAGCCTCCAGCATTTTTGACCGGGCAAAGGAATCATATTCCACTGCCGCTGGAAAAAATTCATTCCAAATTTTAATAGCAGCCTTTGCATAGTTCCTGGAATCGGGAGTGGATCCTTTGCTCCAGTAGGATTCAACCGCCTGCGATAATGCATCCATCCCTGAAACTGCAGCCTGGTAGGAGGATAATGAATAAGTAAGAACCGGGTCAAGGATTACACAGGCTGGTAATAATCCGGGATCAGCCAGGGATTTTTTTTTCTTTCCCTGGTAAACCACCGCAAATTGTGTGGCCTCACTCCCCGAGCCTGTGGTAGTAGGTGCCACTACAAAAAAAGGAAGTGTTGATGAATCCTGGATGCAACGAAATAAGATGGCCTTGGCAAGATCAATTACGCTTCCGCCTCCAATTGCCAGGATGGCCCCTGCCCTGCTGGTTGAAAATTCCCTGATACCGGCTTCTATTTCCTCCTCTTCCACATTTGGACCCTGTTTGATATGCAAATCAAATTCCAACCCGTTTAAAAAATCCAGCCCTATTGATTCTACAAAATGTTTTCCTGTAACCAGGAAAACTTTTGAATGACCAGCTTTTTTTATTTCCGTGACAGACTGCCCAATACTGTGTTCCCCTTTCAAAACGGTTTGCATATTCTTTTTTAATGGGTGGTTCCAAGTGCCCTCATGAAATCATCTTTCCAATCCGCCGGCTCGCCTTGCGGACGACCCAGGTTCGAACGGGTGAC
>DASUMO010000456.1:0-4158 GCA_036277695.1 Chitinophagaceae bacterium | reverse complement strand
CTTGCAATTTATTTGTGATTTGTTTCTTGGTTCTTTGAATGGCGTAATTTTCGCAGATTAGTCTTGAGCTGCGAGCTTTAAAACTGCGCAATCAGTGATTTGACATTTCTGCCGATAAGTGTATCTTGAAATAAATTAGCTGCTTGTCCAAATTATCAGTCAAAATTCTTTCCCTGCTGGCGGGTCTCGCCGTTTCATTGTTTTTATATTTTGTCAACCCCTTTGGAGTTGAGGACAATGCTGCGAAGGCACTGGCGGTGGCCGGACTCATGATCACCTGGTGGGTAACGGAAGCGTTGCCAATGCCTGTGGTAGCCATGATGCCCCTGGTCCTTTTTCCCCTGTTAAAAATCGCCAGGCTAAGCGATACAGCAGCACCTTATGCGCATCCCGTGATCTTCCTGTTTTTGGGTGGATTCATGCTGGGCCTGGCGATTGAAAAGTGGAACCTGCACCGGAGGATTGCCCTCAATATCGTGCGGTTAACAGGCACCAGTGGGGACAGGATCGTCCTCGGATTTATACTGGCCACCGGGCTACTGAGCATGTGGCTGAGCAATACGGCCACCACCATGATGATGTTCCCGATTGCCCTTTCGGTGATCCATGTTATGAAAGAGAATAACAAAGGGGAAGGTAATATCAGCCATTTTTCACTGACGATTATGCTCGCCATTGCTTATGCATCCAATATCGGTGGTATTGCCACCAAGATCGGCACGCCACCCAATTTCGCTTATGTAACCCATATTGAAAGTAAGTTTGGCCTGGATATCAGTTTCCTGGACTGGATGGCGCTTTGCATGCCTTTATCTATCGTGTTGTTGTTTACGCTATACCTGGTTATGGTGAAATGGTTATTTCCCAACAGGATTCAATCCAATGAAGCTACCCGGCTATTAATAAGGAATGAAATCCGCCAGTTGGGACCCTTTTCCGTTGCAGAGAAGAGAGTGCTGATCGTATTCTTGTGCGCGGCATTTCTTTGGATATTCAGTAGCCTGATCAATAAACTGCAATCATGGGTCACGCTGGATGATACGATAATCGCTGTGGCAGCCGCTGTGGCACTGTTTATATGTCCCTCTGGTATGCCTGACCCCCTTACGCAAAGGAAAAGCCATGAAGGCTTGCTGGAATGGGGTGACACTTCTAAAATGGCCTGGGGCATACTTTTATTATTCGGTGGCGGAATTTCACTGGCCAATGTCCTCGAAAAAGCAGGACTGATTGAACAACTGGGGCAATGGCTTGGACAATTCGCCGGAAGCGGGATCCTCCTGGTATTCATTATAACTCTTGTTTCGCTTTTCATCAGCGAATTGATGAGTAATGTGGCGCAGGTCATCGTGTTTGCTCCCGTCGTTTCTGCATTGGCAGTAGCCCTGCACATGAACCCCTTATTACTGGGCATACCTATGACGCTGGGGGCAAGCTGCGCCAGTATGTTGCCCATGGGTACACCGCCCAATGCCATCGTATTTGCCAGTGGTCATATACGATTAAGACAAATGACCCGGGCAGGGTTTGTAATGAATATCGTAGCAGTAATACTGATAACCTTGTTTAGCTGGTTCTTGTTACCCTTATTGATGGTCTAAGCGTGTAAACGAGAGAAAGGGAAAAAAGAGGTAAAAGTTTTAATGAGGGGAGGAAGAAAAGAGTCAGGTCAGTCAACAATCAGGGAGTAATTTGCCAGTCATACTATTCAAATTTCAAGAATATATTCCTTTACTCCTTTTACTCTTTCGTTCTCTTAGCTAGAACTTAGGACAATTCAGCTTTTTCGCGTTGGGATCTACCGGTTTTTTGATATAGATCAGGGACATTTCTATTCCGCCCCGGGAATTGGAAGCGGGTTTGAGGCTGGATACATTGACATCATAGGAGGCTCCTAAATGCCATTCGCCAAATTCCAAACCGATATAGGGGATAATGGCATCACCAAAACGGAACCAGCTTCCAAAATAGATATTGGTTGGATTGCTTTCATCCTGGTTCAGGTTCAGGGCATAAGCCCCGCCCACCATGGTATTCTGGGCCTTGGCCTGCATGCTATGGTTCGCTGCTATATGCAGGAAATTATAGGGACCAACCGGGATTTTACCGCCAGCCTGGATCGTGGTCCGGGCACTCAACAAATAATTTCCCCTCTGGAAAGTCTCCTTGGGCCGGTTGATATGATACATGGAAGCACCCAGGTAGAAATTGTTATAACCATTTGTGCTGCCATTATAAAATACGCCGGCGTTCAGATCAAAATAATTCAAATTGACCTGCTGGCTGGTAAAGCTTTCTGAAGTAACCCCGGTAAAACCAAAAGGTGTCAATTGATCTTCGAAAGTGACCTTGGTTACATCCAGTCTTTTATTGATATAAGTACCCTGGAAACCGGCACCCAACTGGTGATAGCCGTTTTCATCAAGGCTTTTATGGTAGGCCACTGACAGGGCTGCATAATTATTGGTCAGCACCCCGTTGCCGGCCCGATCGGTAAAACCCATGATCCCGATGCCAAACTGGTCTGTTTCCGGTATACGATTTTTCAGGATGCCAAAATCTGCAGAAACAGTGGCGGTGGTATAAGCGTTATTAATAGAGGGCCATTGGTTACGATAATTGCCGGCAATCCTGTAAACGCCATCAAATTTTCCGGTGAGTGCCGGGTTTAAGGTGAGAGGGGAGGCAAAGAATTGGGAAAAGTTCGGATCCTGCGCAAGCGACACACTGGCCAGGCTCAACAAAACACTCAGGGTGGAAAAAAGCTTTTTCATCTCAGCAATTAAGTTTTTTCAATAGTCAGACAGGAATAATAACCAAGAAAGCGATCTGAGATCAAACGCTGATGAGCTGGTTGAAGTTGCCTGGTCCTGGTGTTTACTGACTGTCCGGTACGAATCCGTAAAATACAACAAATAATAGACCTGTGAAAGGGTTTTATTGCTGCATTTCAAGGAGTGGCCAACTGCCAGCTTTAAGCAGCCAGAAGCTAATGACTAATAGCTTTCTCGTCACATTTGAACTTTCATTCCGTAGGCCAGATCCCCTGCATCACCCAGGCCGGGAACTATATAGCCCTTGGCAGTCAATTCGTCATCTATATCCCCGCACCATATGGTGACCGAAGGCTCTTCTCTTTTAACATATTCAATACCCACCGTGCAGGCAATGGCCACTACAATATGGATTTCCCTGGGGCGACCCTCTTCTTTGAGGAAATGAATAGTTTTTACCAGCGATGAGCCCGTTGCCAGCATGGGATCGGAAATGATCAGTACCCGGTCTTCCATTTCAGGACAGGAGATATAATCAAGACTTATCTCGAAACTTCCGTCTTTATTATGCTTGCGGTAGGCAGAAATAAATGCATTGTCGGCCTGGTCAAAAAAATTCAGCAGGCCCTGGTGCAGGGGTAAACCTGCCCTCAGTATGGTGGCCAGTACAGGTTGATCTTTCAAAACCTTGCATTCGGCGGTACCCAGCGGGGTCTGGATTTCTTTTTCTACAAAAGGTAATACTTTACTGATCTCGTAGGCAATGGCTTCACCAATTCTTTCCAGGTTGCGACGGAAACGCATTCGGTCATTCTGGGTATCAATATCCCGCAATTCCCCAACCCAATTACTGATCAGGCTGTGTTGTTCGCTAAAATTAATGACCATTCCCGCTGTATTTTTGATGCGACAAATCTAAATTCCCTGCCTGACGGAAAAAATTTTATTTTATCCTGCATTGCCGGGAGGGATCAACCTGAAAAATACCTACTGAATGTTGTATCGTTGTATTGGTTTAATGAGTGGCAGTTCATTGGATGGACTGGACATAGCCTTTGTAGAATTTCATGAAAATGCGGGTAAATGGACTTATTCCATACTTGAAGCGGATTGTTATCCCTACCCGGATTCCTGGACTCTGCGATTAAAAAATGCCATTACACTTTCCTCCCTTGACTACCAACTTCTCCATACGGATTACGGGCATTACCTGGGTCAGCAAGTCAACCATTTTATTAACCGGCATAGTCTCCAGTACAAGGTAGCACTTATTGCTTCGCATGGCCATACAACTTTTCATGTACCCGCCAGGAAAATGACGGCCCAATTGGGTGATGGGGCAGCCATCGCAGCGGAAACCCAGTTGCCGGTAGTCACCGACCTG
>DASUMO010000455.1:0-3344 GCA_036277695.1 Chitinophagaceae bacterium | reverse complement strand
TTATTTTTTGACAAAACTGAAGCCAACGGGGATCTCAAGATCCAGCGCAATCTCATGCACACCGATTTCCTGGCGCTGAAAAAAATCTTTATCCCCTATCCTAATATCCGCGTCTGCATCAGCGGTCATATTCACCTGCAGGATGAGCTGGATTACCTCGGGATCAAATACTATTGTAATGGCGCGATATCGGGCAACTGGTGGAAGGGATCCTTCCAGGAATTTGCGCCGGCTTATGCCATCATGGAATTTTTTGAGGACGGGACAAGCAAAAGAACCATGATCCGCTACGATGAAGATTAATAGTAAAGTAGTAAATGTCGGAGAGATTTTCACTCCAATTCCGGCTAAAGATGATTTTAAAAACACCCGTTTAACTCTTTTACTCTTTACTTCTCTTGGCTTACCTTAGTACCTAATTCATATCCTTATGTCCAAAAAAAACAACCTTACTCTATTCTTTATTCTCCTGCTTTTTATTTACGGCTTGCCTTATAAACCCAGCCCCGAAGTCCAGCTATTGAGTTCAGGTACAAAAACCAGCCTGCGGGGATTAAGCGTGGTAAACGATAACGTAGTATGGGTAAGTGGCAGTAACGGTATGGTAGGCCGTTCCAGCAATGCAGGGAAGACCTGGAACTGGATGACGGTAAAGGGATTTGAAACGATCGAGTTCCGGGATATCGAAGCATTTGATGCCAATACTGCGATCATCATGGGGATCGGTGAACCCGCCCATATTTTAAAAACAACCGATGCCGGCAATACCTGGAAAGTGGTTTACGAAAATCAAACCAAGGGCATGTTCCTGGATGCGATGGACTTTTCCACTCCCCTTCACGGGCTCGTAGTGGGTGACCCTCTGAATCATTCCATTTTCCTGGCCGAAACGCTGGATGGCGGCAATACCTGGAAACAAAAACAATTTACCGGTTTACATGCAATGGCCGATAGCGGGGAGGCATTTTTTGCAGCTAGCGGATCCAATCTCCGTTTATTTGAAAACAATGAATTCTTCCTGGTCAGCGGAGGAACTAAATCCCGTTTGATCACAAAAACCGGTTCTTCACCCCTGCCCATTGTACAGGGAAAGTCCAGCACCGGGACCAATTCAATTGACATTTTTGATGATGGAATTCCTAATAAACCAGGCAAAAGAATGGTTATAGTAGGCGGAGATTTTGCTGCGGACAGCCTCACCCATAATAATTGTTTTTACAGCAATAACCGGGGCAAATCCTGGCAGAAACCGAAAATTCCCCCCCATGGATACCGGAGTTGCGTGGAATATCTTTCCAGGACTGAATTGCTGAGCTGCGGTCCCAATGGTGTGGACTATTCTGAAAACGGGGGCAAGACATGGCAATGGATTAGCTCCGAGGGTTTCCATGTTTGCCGCATTGCCCGATCCGGGTCGGCAATTTTCCTGGCAGGCAGCGGGGGAAAGATCGCAAAATTGGTCTGGAGATAGATCAGGCTTCAACGCTTCTTATAAGTACCCGGTATCTTAAAGATTTTTAAGGATATCCTGTACACTCGGCCGTTTTTTATAATCCGAATCAAAAAACCGGTAGGTAATATTTGACTCTTTATCGATAATGTAAACAGCCGGCACAGGCAAAAACTTCCAATCCTTCCCATTGATCTTTTCGAGGTCAATACCGGTATTTCGGTAACGGGTAATGGTATTTTCCTGCAGCTCGAATTCTACTTCATAAGCTTTCATGATCTTCAACCCTTCATCATAAAGGATAGGAAACCCGGCCTTTGTTTTTTCGATTGTCTTGGCAACCTGTTCCGGTTTCTCGGGGGTTACCGCTACCAGTACAGCACCTTTTTCCTTTATCAATAACAAGGAGTCTTCCAGTCGTTTTAACTGGCGGTTACAGTGCGGACACCAATAGCCGCGGTAAAAAATTAAAACTACCTTCTTATTCTCTTTTAGCAGGTCTTTCAGGCGTACCTCATTACCCTGTTGGTCTTTTGCTTTAAAATCCGGGGCCCTGGAATTGATAAACAATCCTTCGGGTGCTTCCTGGGCAATGGCAGTCACGGTTCCGGCCATAATAAAAAAAAGCAATAAAATAGTTTTCATCCGGAAAAATTGATATTAAAAAAAGGTAAATCCCCAACAAGTTAAGCATGTAAAACTAAAAAGCATGTGGGTATTTACCCTCAGTGAAATGCCTATTAACAAAAGATTATTTTCTGTTATTTTTGCCTTGCTGCTTTCAACCAAAACAATACACTATGTCAAACACACACCAGGAAAAATACATTTCCAAACTCTTAGTAGGCGTAGGCTTTCTGACTTCGGGTATTTTCCTGATCTTATATGCGGCTTTTGAGCATGGTCCGGACGAAGACTGGTACTTCTGGGGCATACTGGCCGCACTGGCAGTCAACCTGGGCGTTATCCTGATCGGCATCGCTTTTGTTCACAAAATGAAATCAGATCTCATCAAACGACAGAAATTACGGGAGCAACAAAAGACATTTACCTCTGATTGATCGCTTATCCAAAACCTTTGCTGAACATAAAATATACAGCCCCCGGCACCATGATAAAACTCACCAGGTATTTCCAGTGAAAAGATTTCTTTAAATGGTAGACCGCAAACACGGCAAATACTAGCTGTGTCGCCACTTCCAATTTCACTTTGGAAACAACAACTTATAAAAAGTCCTGCCATAGCAAGACTTACTGAAAATAATATAAACGAACTGGGTTATTAGTTGGGGTTCTGTTGCTCCAGGTTACGGAAGTCAACGCTCACCAGCTTACTCACTCCCGGTTCCTGCATGGTAACACCATAGATCACATCCACGGTACTCATCGTCATTTTATTGTGGGTAACGATGATGAACTGGGAATTCTCACTAAACTGGCGGATCATATTAGTGAATTTGCCTACGTTAGCGTCATCCAGTGGGGCATCCACCTCATCCAGTATACAAAATGGAGCGGGCTTGATCAGGTAGATCGCAAACAAAAGCGCGGTTGCCGTCAGTGTTCTCTCCCCGCCGCTCAATTGGGTAAGTGAAGTCGGGCGTTTCCCTTTTGGCCGGGCCAGCACATCAATACCTGTTTCAGCCAGGTTGTCCGGGTTATCCAACACCAGGTCGGCATCATCGTCTTCGGTAAAGAGGGTTTTGAAAACTTTGATAAAATTCTCCCTGACTGTATTAAATGTTTCCAGGAATTTCTGGTTGGCCGTGGCTTCTACTTCTTCAATCGTTTTGAGCAGGCTTTCCTTGGCGCTTACCAGGTCATTTTTCTGTTCCACAATAAACTCATAGCGTTTTTTCATTTCGGTAAACGCTTCGATAGCCGTAGGATTTAC
>DASUMO010000454.1:0-13652 GCA_036277695.1 Chitinophagaceae bacterium | reverse complement strand
AAACATGTTTTTTGCCCTGTCCTTCTCCTTCATCCCCATCGTAATATCTTTCAATGCCTCACGGGTCATCTTGGTCACATCCATTTTAATGACCTCGTAATTGCCCAGGCTTCCGTTCTCCAGCGGGTTTTCTCCTTCGGGATAATTGGCCAGGCGTAGATTTTTGGCATCAAAGCCATCGGTATTCACGATGATCTTACCTCCTTTTTTCAGGGCAGTAAGATTTGTTTTTAAAGCGGCTGCATTCATGGCAACCAGCACGTCACAGGCATCCCCGGGTGTAAAGACCCGGTCCGATGAAAATCGTAACTGGTAGCCGCTCACACCTGGCAGGGTACCCTGGGGTGCCCTGATCTCGGCCGGGAAATCGGGAAAGGTAGAAAGGTCTATACCGAGTAAAGCTGTATTATTGGTAAACTGCGTACCGGTCAGTTGCATACCATCACCACTATCACCGGCAAACTTGATTACGACATCATGGAGTACTTCTTGTTTTCTGATCATCACCCAAAATTGTTCTGCGAATGTAAGACAACTTATTTTTTTAAATCCTGATACCAACTCTTTTGCAACTTATTGTATTAATAACTTTTCCTGCAACACCCCTTTATCGGTGATCAGCATTACCAGGTAAACACCCTTGCCTAGCATCCCATTCACCGGCACCGGAGTGGTCATTGGGGCACAATCCTTTCAAAATGACGGCTATACATCCCCTTTTCGATAGCTTTCCGGACATGCCTGTATAATCTAACTACTTGAGGACCGATATTAACCCATCTAAAAGCAGATATAAGGCCCTGTATCATTGGGGTTATTTCCTTAAGGACTTCGCGTCTTTTGGGCCTGCAAGGGGAATTGTATTAATAGCATAGATATAAAAGAAATGAAACAGGTAAAACTTGTATAGGTTTTATTTCACTTAAAGCTCCGGCACCATGAATACCCTTGCCTCTTTACCCAATATAAACCAGCAATACCGATATAAAACCATTCCCGAAAAAAAACAACTAAAATGTGAACAACAACAGCTTTACCCCTTTTTTTCCAAGTATATTTACGAGCCTGATTTGAAAATTCAAAAAACATTTGTCATGACCATCCTTAAAAAAATGCTGCCGGGTCTGCTCCTGGTTCTTTTTTGCGCGCCTGTTTTCAGCCAGTATAAACTCACTGATCCCCTGCCGGTAGATCCCGATGTAAAAGTGGGTAAGCTTTCCAACGGGCTTACCTATTATATCCGGCGGAATGTTAAACCAGAAAAGAAAGTTGAACTCCGCCTGGTGGTTAATGCGGGCTCGGTGCTGGAAAATGATAACCAGCGCGGGTTGGCCCATTTTATGGAGCATATGGGATTCAATGGTTCGAAGAATTTCCCCAAGAATGAACTGGTGGACTTTCTACAAAAATCCGGGGTAAAATTCGGGGCCGACCTGAATGCCTATACCAGCTTTGATGAAACCGTATACATCCTGCCTGTTCCCACGGAAGACCCGGGAATGGTGGAAAAAGGTTTTACCGTATTGGAAGATTGGGCCTTCAACAACCTCTTTGATAAAACCGAGATAGAAAAAGAAAGAGGAGTGGTACTGGAAGAGTCACGCCTGAGCAAGGGTTCATTTGAAAGAATGAGCCGCCAGTATTTTCCCAAATTATTCAATGGTTCCAAGTATGCAGAGCGATTGCCAATCGGCAAAGACGAGGTATTGAAAAACTTCAAGCATGAAACCCTGAAGAGTTTTTATAAAAACTGGTACCGCCCCAACCTGATGGCGGTTATGGTGGTGGGAGATATTGATCCTGCCGATGCAGAGAAAAAAATAAAAGCCCATTTTGAAAAATTCAAAAACCCGGCAACGGCTACTCCCCGCCCCGCGATCATCCCGATCAAACCAAG
Organism: Chitinophagaceae bacterium; assembly: GCA_036277695.1. Classification (GTDB taxonomy): domain Bacteria; phylum Bacteroidota; class Bacteroidia; order Chitinophagales; family Chitinophagaceae; genus CADEDV01. The sequence continues at coordinate 11,755 of DASUMO010000454.1, read as the reverse complement.
AGTTGCTCCCGAAGCCATGGTGGTGACGGACGAGGAAGCTACTAATACCTATATCCAGATCTTCAATTTTTTCAAACCCGCGATCAAACAAAAAACCTGGGCCGATTACCGAAAAAACCTCGTGGAAGGACTGGTCAGCTCATTGATCAACCAGCGCCTGGCGGAATTGACCGAAAAAGAAAACCCGCCATTTCTGTTTGCCCAAACAGGCTATAACCAGTTTATCCGTGGTTATAATACTTTTACTTCTTTCGCTGTATTGGGCCAGGGCACTTTACAGGAATCAATCGATGCCCTGATACAGGAAACCAACCGGGCCCGGCAATTTGGTTTCCTGCAAAGCGAACTGGACCGCGCCAAGGCCAGTATGATGAACAATACCGAGAAAGCCCTGAAAGAAAAAGACAAATCGGAGTCAGGCCAGATCATTGGCCAGTATGTTAATCACTATCTCAGCAACAACCCTATCCCGGGTATACAGCATCGTTATAATTTTCTGAAAGAAGTATTACCAGGTATCAGCCTGCAGGAAATTAATGAAGTGGCCAGGAAAATGCCTTCTACCAGCAGTGCCTTTACACTGGTGCAGGGACCGAAGGCCATGAAGGATAAATTACCCAGCAATAATAATTTACTGAAAGCAGTGGTAGCGGCTACTGCCAAACCGGTTAAAGCCTACGAGGAAAAAGCCGTGGCGGCTGTACTGGTTGATGAAGGACAGGCGGCAGGTAAAGTAGTTTCTGAAACCAAAAATGAAAAACTGGAGACCAGCGAATGGGTGCTGAGTAATGGAATAACCGTGCGGATAAAACCCACCACCCTGAAAAATGATGAGATCCTGCTGGATGCATGGCGCTGGGGTGGCTATCATAAATATTCCCTGGCCGATAAAGAAAATGCAAAGAATGCCGCCATCCTGGTTCAGCAAATGGGAATAAAAGACATGAGCCCCGCTGATATCCGGAAATTCCTGGCAGGCAAAACCATTTCGATCACACCTTATGTAAATGCCGATGAAGAAGGAATTGAAGGCCGCAGCAGTGTCAAGGACTTTGAAACCTTCCTGCAATTGCTCAACCTCTATTTTACGCAGCCGCGTAAAGATGAAAGTCTTTTCAAATCTTATGTCAGCCGTGAAAAAGGTGGACTTGAATTTTTAAGTAAAGATCCGCGGGCTTCTTACCAGGATACCCTGCAAAAGATCGCCTTTGCCAATCATCCCTGGGTCGAAGGAATTCCCAAGCCGGAAGATTTTGATAAACTGAACCTGGATCGCTCCTTTGAAATTTATAAAGAAATATTCGGCAATGCCCATGGATTGCACTTCACTTTTGTAGGCAATATCGATCCCGCACAAGCCAGGCCCCTGCTGGAAAAATATATCGCTTCCCTGCCTTCTGCACCCAAAGAGAATACCTATAAGGATGTGGGCGTTCGACTGATCAAAGGCTCTACCGATATCGTAATTAAAAGAGGCAAGGAGTCCCAGGCCATGATCAACCTGCTTTTTGAAGGGGAAACCGAGTACAACCGTGAAAACCGCATGCATCTTGCAGCGCTGCTGGAAGTATTGAACATTAAGATCATTGAAAAATTGAGGGAAGACATGAGCGGTGTATATGGGGGCGGCATGGGTGGCCAGGTACTCAAACGCCCTTATGAGCATTATATGATCCAGGCTACTGTTCCCTGTGGCCCGGAAAACGTTGAGAAACTGACCAATGCCCTGCTGGATATTATTAAAGAAGCCCAGGAAAAAGGAGTTGACCAGAAAGACCTGGACAAGGTAAAAGAGACCTGGAAGAAACAATACCATGTGCAGCTCCAGAACAATGATTATTGGCTCACTGGTTTATCCAATGCTTTTATTAACCAGGATAACCCGGAGAATATCCTGGATTACGAAGAAAAAGTAAATGCCATTACCCGGGAGGATATTCAAAAAGCAGCTAAAAAATTCCTGACCTTGAACAATATGGTGAAATCCGTGATGTACCCGGAAAGTTCTTCAGTAAAAGAGGGTGTGAAAACGTTGAAGGGATTTTAATGATGAGAAAAATTGAGATGAACCACGAAGACATGGAGTAACTAAGTAGCACAGAGAATTCTATTTAATACTTTGTGAAACGCTGTGACTTACTGTCTTTGTGGTTCAACCTGCTTTAAATCACTCTCTCCCATCAAAAATATTTCCTAATCCACCCAGCACACTCCCCTCTTCCTTGCGCTTGTAGGTTCCGTAAGAAAGAATGCGGCCAGCCAGGCGGCTGATAGGAAGGGATTGTATCCAGACTTTACCTGGTCCGCTAAGCCGGGCAAAAAACAAGCCTTCCCCGCCAAAAAGAAAATTCTTGACACCCCGGACAAATTCAATATCAAAATCAACTCCCGGAGTATAAGCCACCACGCAACCCGTATCTACTTTCAGCACTTCCCCCGGTTTCAGTTCGCGTTCGATCACAAAACCACCGGCATGCATAAACGCAAATCCGTCGCCTTCCAGCTTTTGCATTATAAAGCCTTCTCCACCAAATATACCCGTTCCCAGTCTCCTTTGCAGGTGAATACCCACGCTTACCCCCTTGGCTGCGCAGAGAAAAGCATCTTTCTGAGCAATGATCGAACCGCCCAATTGCTGCAGGTCAATGGTTATGATCTTGCCGGTATAGGGAGCTGCAAAGCTGACCTGTTTTTTAACCGGGGCCGTATTGGTAAAAGCGGTCATGAACAGGCTTTCACCCGTCAGTATCCTCTTGCCGGCACTCATTAGTTTGCCAAAAAAACCAGCCGGCTGCTGGGCAGAGCCATCCCCAAAAATGGTTTGCATCTCTATGCCTTCATCCATCATCATCATGGCCCCGCTTTCTGCGATGGCCGTTTCCTGGGGATCGAGTTCAATTTCCACGTATTGCATTTCTTCGCCATAGATCTTATAGTCAATCTCATGATTGATCCGGGGACTGTTATTCATGTTTCGGTAAATTTTTTCCAAAGTTACAAAGGCCGGATGGTGCAGCGGCCGGCCTATTTGATAAATGGCAAGCATGGAATTGGGGGATTCCCTTATTTTGTCAGCTCTTTTAAAATAATTACAATGAAACAAAGATTTTTACTGCTGGGAAACTTCCTGCTGCTGGTCCTGTTTGCGCAGGCACAGACCAAATTGCTGGAAAAAGTAACCCGCCAGGGAAGCGAGATCGTTATCCCTTACGAGAAATATGAATTGTCCAACGGGCTGACGCTAATCATCCATGAAGATCATAGCGACCCCGTGGTGCATGTGGATGTAACTTATCATGTAGGCTCGGCCAGGGAAGAGATCGGGAAATCCGGATTCGCGCATTTCTTTGAACACATGATGTTCCAGGGCAGCGATAATGTGGCCGATGAACAACATATTAAAATTATCACCGATGCAGGTGGAACTATGAACGGCACCACCAACCGGGATCGCACCAATTATTTTGAAACCGTACCCAGCAACCAACTGGAAAAAATGTTGTGGCTGGAGGCCGACCGCATGGGCTTTTTGCTGGACGCAGTTACGCAAAAAAAATTCGAGGTCCAGCGTTCCACGGTAAAAAATGAACGCGGCCAACGCCTGGATAATGTTCCTTACGGACTGGCCATTGAGCGGATCGGAGAAAATCTTTACCCCTATGGACATCCTTATTCCTGGCAAACGATCGGTTATATTGAGGACCTGAACCGCAGCGATGTGAATGATCTTAAAAACTTTTTCCTTCGCTGGTATGGACCCAATAATGCCACCCTTACCATTGGCGGCGATGTAAAAACTGCCGAGGTGATTAAACTGGTTGAGAAATATTTTGGTTCTATTCCCCGCGGCCCGGAAGTTAAGCCGGTGGTTGTTCCCGCACCTAAAGTTGAAAGCAACCGTTATATTTCCCTGGTTGATAATTATGCCCGGTCACCGCGTTTGTATATTGCCTACCCTACAGTTCCCAATTTCCATAAGGATATGCCGGCGCTGGATTGCCTGGCCGAGATTCTTGGACAAGGGAAGAATTCCATACTTTACCAAAACCTGGTAAAAAAACAATTAGCCCTCAATGCATCTGCCTTCCATAACAATTCCGAACTGGCGGGGGAATTCTATTTTATTATTTCTCCTTTACAGGGAAAAAGCCTGGCGGAAATGGAAGCGCTTTTCCGCGCATCCCTCGATTCCTTTGAACAAAGAGGCGTTACCGAAGATGACCTGAAAAAATTCAAAGGAAGTTATGAATCACAGCTGATCAATGGCTTGCAAAGCGTAGCGGGTAAAGTGAGCCAGCTGGCATCTTACCAGACCTTTGCCGGCAATCCCAATAAACTGGCCGAAGAAATCAGGGAATATAATGCCGTTACCAAAGAGGATGTGCTGAGAGTATTCGAGCAATATATCAAAGGCAAGGGAGCCGTGGTGATGAGTGTAGTTCCCAAAGGCCAGGATCACCTGATCGCTGCTGCCGATAATTTTAAAATTGATTCCAGCAAATATGACAAGCCCGATTATGGGTATGCCGGGCTCACTTATAAGAAAGCAAAAGATAATTTCGACCGCAAAAAAATACCGGGTAGTGGGCCGGTTCCCACTGTAAAAGTTCCAATGTACTGGAGAAAAGATCTGCCCAATGGCGTAAAAGTGATCGGTACGGAAAGCAATGAAATACCGACGGTGACCATCACTGTTACAATACCGGGGGGTCATCTCATGCAGGCAAATGATATGACAAAGGCCGGTCTTTCCAGCTTTTTTGCCGCGATGATGAATGAAGACACAAAAAATTATACCGCCGAGCAGATGGCAGTGGAATTACAAAAACTGGGAAGTTCCCTGAATGTAAGCAGTGCTCTCACGGGTGTCACCTTTACGGTACAGGCCCTGAAGAAAAACCTGGATGCCGTGCTGGTGCTTTTAAATGAGCGCTTATACCATCCCAAATTTTCAGAGGATGTATTCAACCGTATCAAAAAACAACGACTCGAAAACTTTAAACTGGCCAAATCGCAGCCAGCGGCTGTAGCAGAAGCCGTATTTGCCAAAGTAAACTATGGACCCAATAATATCCTGGGAATAGGGCAAAACGGAACAGAAGAGACCGTGAACAATATTACACTCCAGGATATTGAAAATTATTATACCAGCAGTATGACTTCGCAGAATGCGAAAGTGGTGATCGTGGGTGATATTAAACAGGCCGAAGCGCTGCAGAAACTGGCCTTCCTGGGTAAACTGCCCAATAAGAAAATCGAACAGCCAAAAGTGAATCCCAAACCCGTGGTTGATAAAACCAAAGTGTTCATGGTGGATGTACCAAAAGGCGCCCAGACAGAATTCAGGATCGGTTATCCAACTGGTATGAAATGGGATGCGACTGGTGATTATTACCGTTCTAACCTGGCCAACTATGCGCTGGGAGGTGATTTCAACAGCCGTCTTAACTTAAACTTGCGTGAAGATAAGGGCTGGACTTATGGCGCTAGTAGCAATTTTACCGGTAATGAAATCGGTGGTGAATTCAGGTTCGGATCCAGCATACGTGTAGACGCAACGGATAGTGCACTGGCGGAAATAATGCGGGAAATGAAAGAATACTACCAGGGCGGTGTAAAGGCCGATGAACTGGCTTCAATGAAAAGCGCGATCAGCCAGTTTGATGCCCTCCGTTATGAAACTCCCGGACAAAAAGCCCTGTTTATCCGCCGCATCCTGGATTATAACCTGACCGGTAATTATACCCAGGTGCAGAATAAGCTCCTGAACAGCATTACCAAAACCGAGATCGACAAGCAAACGAAAAAATATATCCAGCCGGACAAAATGAATATCCTGCTGGTTGGGGATAAGGCCAAAATCTATGATGGTGTGAAAAAACTGGGTTATGATATCGTGGAATTAGATGCCGATGGCAATAAAGTGGATAAAAAAGCCTTCTGATAAGCATGAAACATGAGTTGGAAAGCGTCCCTTAAGGGGCGCTTTTTTTATTGCAGGCAGGAAAAATTATTTTAAACGGAAACCCTTTTTGATAAAACTTAACCGTTGCATGACTGTTTTGATTAACTTGTTTACCCCTCCCTACCCCTGAATAGGTTCTGCTTCCAGTATAATGAAACACCAGCCTTGTCCTTTCATTTGCTAATTAAAAAAATCATCATGATGAAAACGCGATTTTTATTATTGGTCGCTCTCCTTGCCGGTTTTATCCTGCAGGCACAAACCAAACTACTGGAAAAAGTAACCCGCAAGGGCAACGAGATCGTGATCCCTTATGAAAAATATGAACTGGCCAACGGGCTCAAGCTGATCATCCATGAAGATCACAGCGACCCGGTCGTTCATGTCGATGTTACCTATCATGTGGGATCTGCCCGGGAAGAAATCGGAAAATCCGGTTTCGCCCATTTTTTTGAGCATATGATGTTCCAGGGCAGCGATAATGTAGGCGATGAACAACATTTCAAGATTGTTTCGGATGCGGGAGGAACGCTGAACGGTTCAACCAACAGGGATCGAACCAACTATTATCAAACAGTACCCAGCAATCAACTGGAAAAAATGATCTGGCTCGAGGCCGACCGCATGGGTTTTTTATTGGATGCCGTTACCCAGAAAAAATTCGAGATCCAGCGCTCCACCGTTAAGAATGAAAGAGGACAGAACTATGATAACCGCCCCTATGGATTATTGGGTGAATTCCTTGCCAAAAATCTTTATCCGTATGGTCATCCCTATTCCTGGTTAACCATTGGTTACGTGGAAGACCTGAACCGGGTAGACGTAAATGACCTGAAGAATTTTTTCCTTCGTTGGTATGGACCCAATAATGCCACTCTAACCATTGGCGGCGATGTAAAGCCTGCCGAAGTGGTAAAAATGGTTGAAAAATATTTTGGAAGCATACCCCGCGGCCCGGTAGTTACGCCAACAGTGCTTCCTCCCACTGTATTGGATAAAGACCGCTATGTTTCTTTTGTCGACAATTATGCAAAACTCCCCCAGTTGGCCATCGCTTATCCTACAGTTCCCAATTATCATCCGGATATGGCCGCACTGGCCTGCCTGGCCCAGGTGCTGGGCCAGGGAAAAAACTCAGTGCTTTTCCAGGAGATTACAAAAAAGCAACTGGCTTTGAATGCCACTGCATTCAGTAACCTTTCAGAATTAGCCGGTGAGTTTTCTTTCCGCTTTACGCCGGTGCCGGGTAAATCCCTTACCGAGGAGCTGTCCTTATTCCGTGCGGCACTGGAAGCTTTTGAAAAAAGAGGCGTGACAGAGGAGGATATTGAAAAATTCAAAGGCGGAATGGAAGCCCAGCAGATCAACAGCCTGCAAAGTGTATCAGGCAAAGTGAGCCAACTGGCAGCTTTTGAAACCTTTACTGGCAACCCCAATAAAATTGCCGACCTGGTAAAAATGTATACCTCCGTAACAAAAGAAGATGTGATGCGGGTATATGAAAAATATATTAAAGGCAAACAGGCGGTGATCGTAAGTGTATTGACCAAAAACATGGACAGGGAAAAAGATGTGGCTGCCGCGGATAATTATACAATTGATAAAAGCAACTATACAGCGCCTGACTATGGATATGCCGGGCTGAAATATGCAAAAGCTAAAGACAATTTCGACCGGGCCAAAATGCCGGGCAATGGCCCTAACCCCGTGGTGAAAGTGCCGAAGTTCTGGAGAAAAGACCTCCCCAATGGTGTGAGAATGATTGGTACGGAAAGCACTGAAATACCCGTGGTAACAATGACCATCACGATACCCGGGGGCCACTTGTTACAAGCGAATAATACGGAAAAACTGGGCCTGGCCAGTTTGTTCGGCAACATGATGAATGAGGACACAAAAAATTATACGGCCGAGCAAATGGCAGTGGAGTTACAAAAGCTGGGCAGTTCGATCAATGTAAACAGCAGCCTCGATGGCATTACATTCAGCGTGCAGTCACTCAAAAAGAACCTGGGCAAGACACTGCAATTGCTGGAGGAAAGAATGCTTCACCCTGTTTTCAATGAGTCTGCATTCAGCCGCATTAAAAAACAAAGGATGGAAGGATTTAAACAGGCCAAGGCTAATCCCGCCTCTGTAGCGAATGATGTTTTTGCCAAACTCAGTTATGGTCCCAACAATATCCTGGGCATGAACCAGGACGGAACCGAACAAACCGTAAATAATATTACCCTGGCCGATATTGAGGATTATTATAAAAATTTTGTCACGTCTAAAGGCACCAAACTGGTCGTTGTTGGAGATATTAAAGAGGCCGAGCTGCTGCCCCAACTTGCTTTCCTGAACAAACTCCCCAATAAGAAAGTGGAATTGCCAAAGGTGAATGCCAGGCCTTCAGCAATTGATAAAACAAAAGTGTTCATGGTGGATATTCCCAAGGCTGCACAGTCCCAGTTCAGGGTAGGATATGCCACCGGTTTAAAATACGATGCTACCGGCGATTATTACCGCAGCCTCCTGATGAATTATCCGCTGGGTGGAGATTTCAACAGCCGCCTGAATTTGAACCTTCGGGAAGACAAGGGCTGGACCTATGGGGCCAGAAGCACATTCAGTGCCGACGAGTATAGCGGAGAATTTACCTTTAGTTCCGGTATTCGCTCGGACGCAACCGATAGCGCCCTGGTTGAAGTGATGGAGGAGTTGACAAATTACCGCACCAATGGGATTTCGGAAGCTGAGCTGGCTTTTATGAAGAATTCCCTGGGTCAGCGCGATGCCCGGAGCTATGAAACGGGAATCCAGAAAGCCGGATTTATCCGCCGGATCCTGGATTATAACCTGCCGGCCAATTATGTAGACCAACAGAATAAGATTTTAGCCAAACTGACCAAAGCAGAAGTGGACGCGATGGTGAAAAAAATGATCCACCCGGAAAAAATGAATATCCTGCTGGTGGGCGATAAGGCCAGGATCTATGATGGGGTCAAGAAATTGGGTTATGAAATCGTGGAGCTGGATGCTGATGGCAAACCAGTGGAGAAAAAAGCCTTTTAATTACTGAAATACAAATAATTAAAAAAGCATCTGCCAAATGGCGGATGCTTTTTCTTAATATCACTCAACTACTATGGAAATTTGGTTGCAGTTCTATGACAATGCCTGTATCCGTATTGCTGCATCCAGTTCAAAACTGTGAATATCTTTTTCTTCGTGTCAGTAGTACATATACTACAAGCATTTCAGGGAATGCTCTATTTTTTTCGCCTGCCCGGGATTGTTTCTTTGCACCCGGTTGAATAAAATTGTTAGCCGAACTTATTCCCTTTGCCGGGTTATAGTGCAGGCATCTAAGTTTACTAATCTCAACGCGATATACCTGTTTGAGACCTGTGAAAAACTGGTTACCCGCCCTGATTGCTGTGAGTCCTTCCCCTTGAAACTAGTCTCCGTATCCTTAACCTTTTATGTCCGTTCACATTGTCATATTCGTCCCTGTTTTAACGAGAAAGGTTAATGGTTACTTACCTATCCTGGCCCTGGCCCTGGCCCGAAACCGGGAACGGTTAATTTTTTAATGGTTAATGGTTTAATGGTTAGCTCCCGGCCCTGCCGGGAGTTTTTTACTTCCTTAATCCAATAAAGCGGCCTTCAATTAGCAGCCGGCTTATAACAAAGGAGCACAACCCCAGTTTTAAAACTTCTGGTAACGGTGAGTTGAAGATCTAGTTTTTGGGAAAGATCATTCAATAAAGGCGTTCCATCGCCAATGGCTACCGGGTGAACCATGATCTCGAACTCATCGATCAAACCTTTTTCCGCAAACAGTTTGATAATACTTCCGCTTCCCAGGATGGTCATATTCTTTCCCGGATCCTGCTTTAATTTCTTTACTTCTTCCACAATATTGTCGCTGATGACCCGGGTATTATTCCAATCCGCCTTTTTTAATGTCCGGGAAAAAACAATTTTCTCTGATTCATTCATCCCGGTTGCTACGATGGGATCATTTTTATGGGCCATTTCAGTTGGCCAGTAACCGGCCATCAACTCGTAGGTTTTGCGACCGAAAAGGAGAATGTTTCCAGCCGAAAGATTTTCCGCCGCAAATTCCTCTTCCTCTTTTTCCCCTTTTTTCGCCCAGCTGATATCTTCCCCGGGACCCTTAAAAAAGCCATTCAGGGTAATAAAATTGTAGGTGCTGAGTTTTCCCATGATCCGGTTTTAATTATCTCTAAAAATGTTGATTATCTCAAACCGCAAAATGAATACCGGGTTATCGGACAACTTTAATAACCCGCTTATAAAAGAGCCCAGCAAGATCCTGGTCTGTGCTGGACTGATAAAACAGTTCTTGAATATATTAACCATCCCCGGTTGTTATTTCATGTTGACCATCAAAAAGCGTGGTTAGCAAGAACATATCCCTAAAAACCTCCCGGCTCCTGATAACTCTCAACGGGAGCAATAATCGTACTCATAGGTTGATAATTGTTCCTGCAGTAATATTTACAGCGAGAAAACGGGAAGAGAAGAGAATGATTGAAAACCGAAAATACAGGATTATGAAAAAGATTGTTGTTTCCCTGCTCTGTCTCCTGGTTACAATTGGGATTTTTGCTCAGGGTCAGCCGAAACCTGAGTATAACAGTGATTATTACAGCAAAAAGGCGAAAACACAAAAAATACTGGCATGGGGATGCCTGGGTGGGGGAATAGCCCTGGCAGTAACCGGGGCGGCCTTAAGTGGTACTTATGCGGAAGACGCCGGTAAATGGATGATTGCAGGCGGTGGCGTGCTGATAGTCACCAGTATTCCACTCTTCACCAGTTCGACAAAGAATCAAAAAAAAGCGGCGAGCATGAAGCTGGCCTTTGGCACCCAGGATGTCCTGGTACCGGAGCAAAATAGCTTCACGCAGAAAAAATTACTGGCAATAAAGTTGAGCTTCAATTTGTAGTCAATCCTATTAATTACAGCTGGGTTGACTCCGAATTAAGGAATGCCTTCCTTTTTTACTTTGTGTATATGAACAAGGACCAGGATTATTTTTACCAGGGAAGTCCATAATTCAACGCCAGTTCACCATTGGCAAATCGGTGGGTGTGCAGTAATGTAAGCTTTGTCCTGCTGGCAGTTTCTGCAAATAAGGGAATGCCTTTTCCAAAAATAACCGGATTAATAAAGATCCAGTAACTATCAATAAGCTCATGCCGCATGAGTAGTTGAGAAACTGAGGGGCTACCAAAGATCAGTATATCCTTTCCTGCCTCTTCTTTGATCTTGCTGATTTCAGCCGGAATATCCTCACAGATCACAGTCGTATTATCTGATTCCTGATTAGACAAAGTTCGGGAAATGACAATCTTCCTGGCCTTATTATACCAATTGGAAAAAGCCACTTCCTCCGGGGTGGCACCGGGATGATCTTTTGCCTGTGGCCAGTATTGATCCAGCAGCTGGTAAGAAATACGCCCGAATAAAGCTGCGTCTGCTTCTTCTGTCAATTGGCAAACAAAACCCAGGTTTTCAGCGGCTGATTCAAAACCATCCAATTCACCTTTGGGTCCGGCTACAAAGCCATCAAGAGAGATATGTGCAAGTAGTACCAGCTTTCTCATTTCTATTTTCAATTTGGCTTCGGATATCTCTTTCTTTTAAATATCCGCATTAATCTACGTAGCTTTTTAATTTGATCTTTCTCCTACCATGGCGGCTTATTATCCATAGAAAAATAGTTGGCATAGCCGCCAATCACCAGCATTGGCCTGTTGGTTGCCGCATCATTC
>DASUMO010000453.1:0-19621 GCA_036277695.1 Chitinophagaceae bacterium | reverse complement strand
ATAATTTATTGCCGATAGAAGTTGCGAGGAACCATCCGCCCATCATCAAAGATGTGATGCGAACGGGGCTTAACTTGGATACCAATGATAATCCCATCGGGCTTAGCAGCAATTCGCCTACTGTTATCACACCATAACTGCTGATCAGCCACATCACACTGGCTTTGTTGCTGCCATTATTACTGGCATATACAGCACCTACCATCACTAAGGCAGACAGGGCCGAGATCAATAATCCAAATGCGATCTTGGTGGCGGTAGAAGGTTCTTTCCCTTTCCTGCGCATCCAGGTAAAGAATGCGACGATGAGGGGAGTAAGTAAAATAACCCAACCCGGGTTAATGGACTGGCTGAGGTTGGTTGCCCAGAGGCTGACTTCTTCACCTTCCGCCGGTTTCTCCTGCTCGGGTACATTCTTAAAATAAACGGGGTAATTCACTTCTTTCAAAACCTGCCCGTCTACTTTTTGAAGACGAAACTGCTCGTCATACCGGGCAACCGAATCCCGTTGGTAGACCATGGTCTGCGCGAAATTGAGTTTATCAAACACTTTCTGCGCGGGGCCGGTCACTTCCCTGTTGGTGTAGCGATCGGCCCAGGTATTTAATGCCGACCCGTTTTGTTTGAATACGGCCCAGAACATAACGACCACGGCAAAAATGGCCAGCAGAGCGGCAATCGGTCTCCTTTCATCCGGCTTTGCTTTTATATAAAGTGATGTATAAAAATAGATGACCGGGATGCAGGCAAAAATAAAAGCGTCGGTAGAGTCGGAACCCACCAGCGACCCGGGGATCAGCCAGCCAATGATACCTGCAATAACAGAAGGTACGAGAATAGTCAAAACAATCCGGCTCATGGACATATCGTTTTCGCCCACTCCTTTTTTTACATCATAGGCCTTATAATGTTTGGTGCCGGCTAAAAAAATGATCACACCCAAGAACATCCCTACACCTGCCGCGATAAACGCGGCTCCCCAGCCGTATACGATATATAAAGCGGCGCCAAAAAAATTGCATATAAAAGCACCGATATTGATGCCCATATAAAAGATATTATAGCCATCGTCTTTTTGCTTGATATACTGCGGCGTCGTATACACGTTTCCCAGTAAGGTGGAAATGTTGGGTTTGAAAAACCCGTTCCCTACGATCACCAGTGTCATCGAAATATAAAGCATCGCAATATTGTGAACCGACATCAGGCAATACCCGATTCCCATCATCAGCCCACCCATGATAATAGATTTCCTGTAGCCGAGATAACGGTCCGCTAACAAACCACCGATAAAAGGGGTGAGAAAAACCAGGGCAATAAAGGTGCCATAGAGGTCGGCCGATTCGGCCTCTGTCATAGCATAGCCCGCTTTTACATCTTTAAGATAAAGGGTGAAGATCCCGATCATCAGGTAATAACCAAATCGTTCCCACATTTCGGAGAAAAAGAGGAAGGGCAGGGCTTTCGGGTGTTTCTTCCACATAGCGTTTAATTGAATGGTAGTTGATAGTTGGTTGAACGGTTGTTGAATGGTAGTTGAATAGTATTGAATGCGGCAGACCGTGATCAGAAAAATTAACTGGCTCTGCCGCTTGTTTGCCTTGTCAAATTAACATGTCAAGACGAGTAACTACTGTCCACTATTATTCAAAGTCGTTAAACTTTATCTCACACTGCAGAACCTGTTTTATCTTTTACAATCTGGTCCAGTGTTTTAATCCTGGCAAATATTAATAAGCCCCCTAAAATTGCTGCAATTGTAATGATGCCGAAAAATATTTTCTTATCCGGGATCTTATCCCAGAAACTGGCCATCACACCTGCAACCTTTCCACCCAGCGAAGTAGAAAGAAACCAGCCTCCCATCATAAGCGCTGTCAAACGCTGCGGGGCCAGTTTGGATACAAAGGATAAGCCGATCGGACTCAGGCAAATTTCACTGACTGTAAAGATTCCATAGGTTAAAAAGAGCCAGATACTGCCAGTTTTGTGTGAATAGATACTGGGTACCGACATAACCGCAAGAACCATTACCAGGGCACTCAGACCTGCAATGACCAGGGCCCAGGCAAATTTACTGGCGGTGCTTACCGGTTTACCTATCCTTGACCGGTAGGCGAAAAATGCAATGACCAGCGGGGTTAATAAAACGATAAAGAAGGGGTTAATGGATTGATATAATTCTGTATTCGCCAGTTTGGCATTGCCATCGGCCGGCCATTTGTCGCGGGGAACATTATTAAAATAGGGATCAGGACCGCTTGTGGTAACAGCATTGCCGGCTGTATCATACTCTACCCGCATATATTCGTCCATCTTCGGTACTTCTTTGGCTTCTGTACCCACTGTTTGAAGCATATAAATAGCATCGGCAGGTTTTTCCAGGAATTTCGGAATCTGGCGGTTAGTATGGGACTCGGCCCAGATGGTGAGGCCGGTAGAATTCTGATTATAGATTGTCCAGAAAATAATGGATACCGTAAAAATGAAAAGCAGCGCACCGATCCCACGCTTATCTTCCACGTTTCCTTTTCTCCAAAGATTTACATAAAAATAAATAACAGGTAAACAGGCAAAGATAAAAGCGTCATTGGAGTCAGATCCCATGATATTGCCGGGAATCAGCCAACCCAGCGTGCCAAATATGATCATTGGCAGGAACACGGATCCGAAGATCCGCGAAAGAGGCATATCACCCGCCTGCATGGGTCGTTTTACATCATATTGTTTTACATGTTTAAGATTGAAAGCAAGCCAAACCAATCCGATGATCAATCCCACACCCGCGGCAGCAAAAGCATAGCGCCAGTCATATTTGTTACGAAGTATGGCCGCTACAAAATTGCAGACAAGGGCACCAATATTGATACCCATGTAAAAAATGTTATAGGCATTATCTTTTAAAGGCCGCAACTCTTCCGTATTATACATATTCCCCAGTAAGGTGGAGATATTTGGTTTAAAGAATCCGTTTCCGATGATGATACAACCAAGCGATACATACATGGCCGTATCTCCGGGAAGGGCGAGACCCAGGTAACCGGCAGCCATTAAACCACCTCCCAGGAAGATGGATTTTATATAACCCAGGTAACGGTCGGCAATCAATCCCCCGATAAAAGGTGTCAGGTAAACCAATGCTATAAAAGTGCCTACTACATCGGCGCCCATGGCGGTAGAAAGTCCTTTCCCGCCTGTAGTCGTATTTGTTAAGTAAAGAAAGAGGATACCAACCATCAGGTAATAACCAAAACGTTCCCACATTTCGGTAAAAAAAAGAACCATTAACCCCCTGGGGTGTTTGCCAACTTTTGCAGCTTGATTCATATAGCAATTTTGTGTTTACAAATCAGTAATGATACCTTAACAAGCAACCAAAATACAGAAAAATGCCCACCCAAAAACTTTTTCGGATTATCTTTAACAGCGGTAGCCGATATTCGCAAATCTTATAAAAACCAACTGTAGCAACCTATGCGAATCCTATTACTTGGCTCTGGTGGCAGGGAACACGCACTTGCCTGGAAGATCCGTCAAAGTGAATTGACCGACGAACTTTATATTGCTCCCGGCAACCCGGGTACGGCTAAATGTGGTACGAATGTGGACCTGAATACCAGTGATTTTTCAGTCATTGGTAAATTCTGCAGCAGCAAGAAAATCGATATGGTTATTGTCGGCCCCGAAGAACCTCTGGTTAACGGTTTGTACGATTTTTTCAAATCAAAGGATTCCTTAAAACATATTCATTTCATCGGCCCCTCAAAAGCGGGTGCCCGTCTGGAAGGCAGCAAGGCTTTTGCCAAGGAGTTCATGTACCGTTACCAGATACCGACTGCAGCTTACCGAGAATTCACGATCGATAATTACGAAGAAGGTGTTCATTACCTGGAACAGCATAGCCTGCCGATTGTATTAAAGGCCGATGGTTTGGCTGGCGGCAAAGGAGTGGTGATTTGCCAGCACCATGTGGAAGCCATTGCTGAATTTGAATTGATGATCCAGCAGGCTAAATTTGGAGATGCGGGTAAAAAAGTGGTGGTGGAGGATTTTCTCTCCGGTATCGAACTCAGCGTATTCGTGATCACGGATGGAATGCACTATGTACTGCTTCCCGAAGCCAAAGATTATAAGCGGATCGGCGAAGCTGATACGGGACCCAATACGGGTGGGATGGGTGCCATCAGTCCCGTTCCTTTTGCAACACCGGCCTTTATGCAAAAAGTGGAAGAAAGAATTATCCGGCCCACGATTGAAGGATTGCATAAAGAAGATATCCCCTATACCGGTTTTGTTTTCTTTGGTCTTATCAGCGTCAATGATGAACCTTATGTTATCGAATACAATTGCAGGCTGGGTGATCCTGAAACGGAGGTTGTGATACCGAGATTAAGTTCCGACCTGGTCAGCCTATGCCTCTCTGCTGCCAAAGGTGAATTACAGCATGCAGAACTGAAGGTTGATCCGCGTGCTGCGGCGACCATCATGGCAGTGAGCGGAGGTTATCCGCTGGGTTTTAATAAAGGGTTTGAGATAAGCGGGCTGGATCTTGATTATGGTAAGCAATCCCTGCTTTTCCAGGCTGGTACAAAAGAGGAAAAGGGAAAGATCATTACCAGCGGGGGAAGGGTTTTATGTGTTACCTCCCTGGATAATGAACTGGAAGAAGCAGTCAATACTTCTCTCGATATACTCGATAATATACAGTACGAAGCCATGTATTACCGGAAAGATATCGGTTATGAATTTCTCCATCATCCTTCCGGAAACGGGACATGACCCTGCGTAATTCATTTACCTTTGCGCTATAATGATCCCAACGTATGGAAGTGCATTACCATGATTATTTGCAGCTGGAAAAAATCCTGAACGCCCAATTTCCTGAAAGTAATAAACGGGAATTGCCTGCCCACGATGAAATGTTATTCATCGTTATTCACCAGGCCTATGAACTCTGGTTTAAACAGCTGCACCATGAAGTGGACTCCATCGTTGCCATCCTGCGCAAGCCGGCCCTGAATGATAATTCTCCCGAATTGCAAACCGTAGTGCACCGGCTCAACCGTTGCGTCACCATTTTGCGGGTGCTGGTCCATCAGATCGATATCATGGAAACCATGACGCCCATGGATTTCCTCGATTTCAGGGATATGTTACGACCCGCTTCCGGTTTTCAAAGCTGGCAGTTCAAAGAACTGGAAGCCAAGTTGGGATTGAAATTCGATTTTCGCCATGGCAAGGAATATTATACTTCGCAATTGCGGTCAGAGCATGTGGAGATCATTAAAAAAGCGGAAGGGAATAAGTCGCTGCTGGAGTTGTTAAACAACTGGCTGGAGCGCATGCCCTTTTTTAATGAAGAAGAGAACTGGCGTCATTTTGAAATCCATGACAAAATGGAAGGAGTCCATCCATTCTGGTCCGAATATTTATTTCAATTCCGCAATAGCCTGGCCGAAGCTGAACGCGACAATATAACTTCCTTCGAACAATTTTTTTTGCAGGAAGGCCCAGGTTCCGGAAGACAGCTGTCTGCGGCTGCTTCCCGCGCTGCTTTATTTATTATGTTATACAGGGGTTATCCTATCCTGCAATTGCCTTTCCAGTTGCTGAATGCCTTACTGGAGATTGATGAACAACTCAGTTCCTGGCGATACCGGCATATGAATATGGTACACCGCATGATCGGTACCCGGATTGGTACCGGCGGAAGCAGCGGAAAAGATTACCTCAAAGCAGCGGCTGATAAACATTATATTTTCCGGGAGATCGCCCAGCTCAATAGTTTCCTGATTGAACGCAGGAAACTTCCCAGACTCAGTCATGAAATGGAACGAAGGCTGGGATTTGAAGACAACAACTAAAATTGGAACGATCAATCTTTTCAAAAAAGAAAGAGGTGGTTTGGGCCACCTCTTTTGCTTTTTGCTGATAGATAATGAAAGGATATATATTAAAAGGTGTAGCGGATTCCCAGTCCTCCCCAGCTTCCAACAAAACCACGTCCGTCACCGAATTCGAATGAAGGCTGCCAGTCGATCGACATATTAATTGGCGCACCCCGGAATTTATAATCAAGTCCTATTACTCCGTCAATACCGGCAAAGGCGCCATCGCCATACTTGGTATTATAAAATCCGATGTGTGCACCGGGTCCGATATACCATTTCAAACCCGGAGCACCACTAAAATCACCATGAATTTCATAGAGGCCGGTAAAACGGGCCCCACGGCTCCAGAAATAGCCGATCAGTTCGCCGGCATTATTGCCGTTAAAAAAATGTTTTAAGCTGATACCGGCACCATCCCAAACTTTTACACCCAGTGCAGTCCTGTACGAATAACTATTGGTACTGCGGCTCTGGGCCTGGCTGATGATGACTGCTGTTACAAGTAAAGTAACGATCAGGAACTTTTTAAAAAAATTAGCTGCAAAATTTTGTTCCATAACCTTTCTCATTACAATTGATTTATCCCTGGTGCCAGGTACATCCCGACTCTTTCCATTTCCGTGCCAAAAATGATCAATTCTGGCGGGCTTTGATTTTCATGGAAAAAAACAGGAATACCAGCAAAGCGATCAGGGCGGTGCTGGCAAAGGTGAAAAAGCTCCCGAAATTGGTCCAGATCGCACCGGCAATGGTGCTGGCCAGAAGCGCACAAATACTCTGGCAGGAGGTATAAAAGCCAATGGCGGTAGCAGTATTATGCTGGTGAGCAATATTGGTGATCCACGCTTTCGTTACGCCATCAGTAGCGGCTGAATAAACTCCATACACGAAGAATAATATAAAGATGGCAGCAATGGACGGTTCGAAAGCAAACCCGGCATAAACGGTGGCAAATAAAAATAATCCTCCCAGGAAAACCTTTTTAAAACCCCATTTATCTGCCAAAACACCCAACGGGTAACAGCCTATCGCAAAGACCAGGTTGTAGAATACATAGGCTGCAATGGTGATCGTATCACTGGTAAATTCAACACCCAGCAACTGGATGGTCTTGTCGCCCACTGCTTCTTTGGTCTTCAATAATAGAAAAACGTCGGAACTGTTAAAGAGCGCGAACAGGAGCAAGCCGGCAACCAGCTTTTTGTATTCGGGTGTGGCGATGCTCCAGTATTTGAAAAACGAAAAAAAATTGCCCTTCTCCAACGTAGAAACGGGTTGTTTTTTTTCCTTCAATAAAAAAAGAAAAAGCACACTGATGATGCCCGGGATAAATGCCAGGATAAAAAGGGTCTTATATTGACCCGGGTAAAACAGGAGGAAAACCAGGGCTATGGCCGGGCCGATGGTTGCTCCCGTGGTATCCAGTCCGCGGTTAAAGCCAAAAACCCGGGCCTTGGTTTCCTTCGTGGCTTCCTGGGATAGCATGGCGTCTTTGGCAGCCACCCGAACTCCTTTGCCAAGCCGGTCAAGGGTCCTGACAAAAAAGATCCAAACGGGGGCGACAAAAAAACCGATCAGGGGTTTGGAAAGAGCGCTTAAGAGATAACCCAATTTTACAAAAGGGAGGCGAAGACCCAGTTCATCACTGCGTTTTCCAAAATAGCCTTTGCTGATTCCTGCTGTAAAATTGACTACACCTTCCAAAACCCCTATCCAAAAAACAGAAAAGCCGATTTCTTTCAGATAGACCGGTATGATGGGGTAGAGCATCTCGCTTGCGATATCAGCAAAGAGACTGACCAGGGAAAGAATAACGATGGTCCGCGTTATGATCCGCATGAACTAAGGTAAAGTTATTTTTTTCATTCGCCGGCGGATGGTTCTTTTGGCGCCCTTACTGCAATAAAAACTAACCGGAGCCGTTATGTCACTGTTGAATTTTACCAGGCGATCATGAAAACATACCCGAACGATCCAGTATCTGTTTGCTCCCCTTTATTCTTTTTATCCCCGCTGTCAGTAAAGCAAACTATCTTGTGCCGGTTGATATATCCATTGTTTTCCACTTTGTTAATTCAAATTATTTCCTCCAACTTTGCAGGCATTAAATCCAATAATATAGAATGGGACTTTTTAACTGGTTTACACAAGAGATAGCGATTGACCTGGGTACGGCTAATACCCTTATCATACATAACGAGGAAGTAGTGGTGAATGAACCAAGCATCGTTGCCCTGAACCGCAATAATCCGAAAGAAGTGTTGGCGGTAGGAAAAAAGGCGCTGATGATGCATGAAAAGACCCATGAAAGCATCCGTACAGTTAGACCATTGAAAGATGGTGTGATTGCCGACTTTAATGCGGCCGAACTAATGATCCGGGAACTGATCAAACTGGTTTATCCCAAAAAGCCATTGTTTCCTCCCAGCTGGCGGATGATGATCTGTATTCCTTCCTCCATTACCGAGGTGGAAAAAAGAGCTGTACGCGACAGCGCCGAGCAGGCAGGTGCCAAAGAGGTTTACCTGATCCATGAGCCCATGGCCGCTGCCCTGGGTATAGGCATTGATGTGGAAGAGCCGGTGGGAAATATGATTATTGATATTGGTGGCGGCACAACGGGTATTACAGTAATTGCCCTGGCGGGCATTGTTTGTGACCAGAGCATCCGGATTGCCGGCGATGAATTCACCGCCGATATCATGGAAGCCCTTCGTCGTTATCACAGCCTGCTGATCGGGGAAAGAACGGCGGAGCAGATCAAGATCCAGGTAGGAGCGGCTATGAAGGACCTGGAAAATCCACCCGATGATATCCCTGTCAACGGCCGGGACCTGGTAACCGGTATTCCTAAACAGATCATGGTCAGTTTCCAGGAGATTGCCGAAGCACTGGATAAAAGTATTTTCAAGATCGAGGAGGCGATCCTGAAAGCCCTCGAACAAACACCTCCCGAGCTTGCCGCTGATATATATCGCCGCGGTCTCTACCTGACCGGGGGAGGAGCCTTGTTGAGAGGCCTGGATAAACGATTAAGCCAAAAGATCAAATTGCCGGTACATGTGGCCGATGATCCGTTGAAAAGCGTCGTAAGAGGTACCGGTATCTCCCTGAAACATTATGACAGGTATCCTTTTGTGATGAGATAAACTAATGAAGGTACCGGGAACAAGCCTGCCTGCCAGCAGGCAGGGTACAAGGAACAAGGAACAAGCCTGCTGTCTGCCAACAGCGGGTAAACCGGCAGGCAGTGTACAAGGCCCGAAGATGGTTTTTAACTTTCCTTGTATCGCTGGACTCGTATCTTGGCCTGAACCTTGATTCTGGTGACCTTTCTGTTCCCTACTTGAAGCTCGTGCTTTTAGAAAATGCGAAACATTTTTTTATTCATACGCCGGTATTTCACTTTTCTTGCTTTCCTGGCTTTCCAGGCGGCAGCTCTCTACTTTTTATTTAATTATAACCGCTTTCACCGTGCCAGGGGCCTGGGCTGGGCCAATGAAATCACCGGGCGTATCAATTCAAATTATAAGAGTGTAGATGACTTTTTCCACCTCAAGGCCGAGAACCAGCGGGTGCACCGCATGAATGATTCCCTGCTCAATTTATTACCGGCAAATTTCATGAAGCTGGATACCTCTACTCAATTGGTCAGGGATACTTTGCCTTATGATACCCTGGGTAATTACCGTCGTTATATCTGGCGAAATGCCCGCGTAGTTTATAATACTGTAAACCAGCAAAAAAATTATATCCAGCTAAACCGTGGTCATGAGCAGGGTATCCGGGATGATATGGCAGTGATCAATTCCGATGGTTGCGCCGTAGGCGTAGTGGTAAATACCAGCCCCAATTTCAGCCAGGTCATGAGCCTGCTGCATGTGCAAAGCAAGAGAAGTGTGGCGATGAAAAGAAGCGGGAACAACGGCACCATTGAGTGGGATGGAAAGAATCCTCTTTACCTGACCCTGAAGAATATACCCAAATCGGATTCGGTTGTTAAAGGGGATACGGTTGTTACCAGTATCAATTCGAGCTTCCCCGCCGGTTTTATGGTAGGCACCGTGGCGGAAATAGTTGATGATAAGAGTACAAATTTTTACGTGCTACGCCTGAAAACAGCCGCCAATTTTTTCAACCTGCAACAAGTGCATGTGATCGAGAACCTGCAATTTGAAGAACAAACAAAATTGCTGGAAGAAACAAAAAAGAGAATAGATAACGAAAATAGAAATAGCCCCTGATGAGTGAGTTGGTAAGAAATATTATCCGGTTTATCCTGTTTATCCTGGCACAGGTTTACCTGTTGAATCAACTGCACCTGCATCAATATATCATACCCTATATTTATTACCTTTTCATACTCTGGCTGCCTTTTTCTGTTTCCCGGCTGGGATTGCTGCTGATCGGTTTCCTCACCGGGTTGACGCTGGATTATTTCAGCATGCAGGTTGGGGTTCATGCCGCTGCCTGTACCCTGATTGCATACCTTCGGCCCTTTGTCATCAATATCCTGGCCCCCAAGGACAGTTCTGAGTTTAATTACCGGGAGCCTTCTCCCAGAGCTATGGGCTGGACACCTTACCTGGTCTATGTCCTGATCCTGACTGTATTTCACCATTTTTATATGACTTTCCTGCAATGGCTGCAGTTTGGCAGCTTTATGGATTTCCTGATTAAAGTAGTGTCTACCACGGGTATCAGTATGCTGCTGGTGATCACTGTTGAGTTACTGTTTCCCCGGAAAATGAAATTCAGAACGAACACAGCCTAGCCCGTTGGCGGGTTTGGCGAATGTTTAAACAAAATTTTATTCCTCAAATAATTGGAATGAGCCTTTAGGTGTGCGTAATTTGTAGTTGAATTGATTGCTCAGGTCTTTCAGCAATCAATATCATTTTCGTCTATGCCTGTGTTCAACCAATCCAGAAGCCGTATCATCCGACTCATTTTCCTTGCTGTCTTCGTGGTGATCATTGCCCGCCTGTTTTACCTGCAGGTGGTGGAAGGTAAATACCAGCAACTTGCCATGGACAATGCCGTCTATGCCAAGATTGTTTACCCTGAACGAGGTATCATCTATGACAGAAAGGGTAAGGCCATCCTGAATAATACCCGGATCTATGACCTGATGGTAACGCCGGCCGAAGTCAGGAATATTGATACCCTTGAATTTTGCCGGCTTATGGAAATTGATACGGCCGAGTTCAAAAGGAGATTGGTCGAGGCCAGGATCAAAAACACCTCGGTAAGACCTTCTGTTTTTCGGGGATTGCTTACACCCGCCCTCCAGGCCCGCTTTGAGGAGAATAGCTGGAAATTCCCGGGCTTTAACCTCGTGGAACGTCCCCTCCGGACCTACCCTTACAATGCAGCGGCGCATATCCTGGGTTATATTAATGAAGTCAGTCCTAAAGAAATTGAGCGCTCTGGTAATTTTTACCGGCTGGGAGATTATATCGGGAAAAGCGGGCTGGAAGCTTATTATGAACAAGTGCTGATGGGACAAAGAGGAGTGGAATTCCTGATCAAGGACAATAAGAACCGGATCGTGGGGAATTATGAGAACAGGATTTTTGATACGGCAGCCGTGGCGGGGAGAGGTTTACGAACTTATATTGATATTGAATTGCAGCAGCTCGCTGAAAAACTAATGAAAGATAAAGTGGGCGGGGTTGTCGCTATTGATCCCAAAACCGGCGGCATACTGACTATGGTATCGGGTCCTAATTTTAACCCGAATGACCTTACCGGTCCTGATAAAAGTAAAAACTATGGCCGGATGGCACTCGATGTGACAGCACCTATGTTGAACCGGGCCATTAATGGAAAATATGAGCCAGGTTCCACTTTCAAGCCCGTAGGTGCCCTTGTGGCATTGAACGAAGGAATCATCACTCCATCTTATGGTTTTCCCTGCGGGGGCCGGTATACACTCTGCGGCCATGGCAAGCCTGCCTGTACGCATGCCGGCGGGGGGCATGCTGCGAATTTGCGCCTATCCATTGCCAATTCCTGCAACGCCTATTATGCTCATGTGTACCGGATGACGGTTGATAATCCCCGCTATGGGAATGTGAAGCAGGGCTACCTGAAATGGAAAGAGTATATGAATGCTTTTGGCATGGGTGTACGGTTAGGCATTGATCTGCCCAGTGAAAACCGGGGTTTTATACCTGATACTTCTGTTTATAACAAGGAGAACCTGGGCCGGTGGACTTCCTGCACCAACCTGACACTGGGAATCGGGCAGGATAAAATGCTGACCACTCCTTTGCAGATGGCCAATTTTACCTGCATTATTGCCAATAAAGGGTATTACTATACGCCACATTTCGTTGAGAAAATTGATGGTGAAACAGAAGATGATACAGGCTTCCTGAATAAGTATCGAGTAAGGCATGATATCCTCACCAAAATTGCGGATGCTGATTTCAATGCTGTGATAGAGGGCATGCATGATGTGGTGTTATACGGTACGGCCCGGGTTGCCCAGATCCCGGGTATCGATGTTTGTGCGAAAACAGGGACAGCAGAAACTTATACCATACTCGATAACCAGCGAATCAAGTTGCCAAATAATTCGATGTTTATTTGTTTTGCTCCCAAGGAGAACCCTAAAATCGCTATTGCTGTTTGCGTACAGAATGCCGGCTTTGGTTCCACCTGGGCCGGGCCCATTGCCCGTATCCTGATTGAGAAATACCTCAACGATACCCTGCAAACTAAAAGCGTGGCGGATGTTGAACGAATTTCAGGCACCAACCTGATGCCGGCCTATTTCAAGCGCCTTCAGTATAAAACAGATTCACTCCGGGCTATTGAATGGTTCCAGAAAACCCAGGATAGTTCTTACCTCGAAAAATATACCCTGCTGGAATCCACACAAGGATTTGCACCATTACCCATACCGAAAAAAAAGAATCCTCTGCCATTTGAAAGAAAGGAAGTGCTGGCCAGGCTGACCGATGAAGAAGAGTTTCAAAAAACATTGGGGGCCGCCGTATGAGGGAACGTAACCCTGCCATATCTAAAGGCGTAGACTGGAGCCTGGTCTGGATTTATTTTCTTCTGGTCGGAATCGGACTGACCGCCATTTTTGCGGCTACTTATAAAGAGGGTGACCCGGTTATCCAGAGTTTTCTGCGATTCAGAACTGATTACAGCAAACAATTTTATTTTTTTTGCACTTCCCTGGTCATTGCCTTGTTCCTGCTTTTAACAGACAGCAAATTTTTTACAGCAACCGCCAATCTCTGGTATGCGGTCGGTATATTTTTCTTATTGCTGGTTTTCCCTTTTCATTCGGATATCAAAGGAACGAAGTCCATTATCAAACTCGGCGCATTCAATTTCCAACCGGCTGAGTTTTGTAAGATCGTGGTCTGCCTGGCCCTGGCCAAATACCTGTCCCGACCCGAGACCGATTTTTCAAAAACCCGTTCCCAACTTATTGCCGCTGCTATTGCCTTGTTACCAGCTATGCTTTCAATCCTGCAAAGTGAAACCGGTTTGGCCCTGGTCTATTTCGCTTTCTTCCTGGTAATGTACCGCGAAGGGCTGCCATCTGGGATACTGGTCATCGGTTTCTTTGTGGCCGCCCTGATTGTTGCCACCCTCTTATTTGAAAAATTCACCCTTGCAATCATTCTTACCGTATTGGCCGGCCTGGTGATCTATAATACACGAAAACAGATTAAAAGAGACCGGGGTGTGCTGGTAAGGATACTTTTTATCTGGGCTATTTGCGCCGGTATCCAGCTCTATGTGGTGCCCTTTGTATTCAAACATGTGTTGAAGCTTTACCAGGTGGAACGCATTTATAGTACGGTGGGTAAAGAAGTCCCCCGGGAATACCTGGAGGCCCACAAGAAAGAAAACCCGGGGGCCGACAAAAAAAAGGATACTGATTATAATGTGCGGCAATCCAAAATTGCCATTGGCAGCGGGGGGTTGATGGGGAAAGGCTTATTGAAGGCCACGCAAACCCGTTATGATTTTGTACCGGAACAGCGCACTGATTTTATTTTTTGTACGGTGGGAGAAGGGTTTGGATTTATCGGCAGTTTTATTCTCCTGGGTATTTACCTGATCCTGCTCTTCCGGATGGTCACAATTGCCGAACGGCAACGAAGCGTATTCAGCCGTTGTTATGCCTATGGTGTGGCGGCAGTGTTTTTCTTTCATATCGCTATCAATATTGCCATGACAGTGGGACTGGCACCGGTGATTGGTATACCGCTGCCTTTTATCAGTTATGGCGGAACTTCCCTGCTCACTTTTACCATCCTGCTTTTCATCCTGATAAGACTCGATGCAGACAGGCAAATGGTGCTGCGATAAAAGCTTGTGTTTACTGCGTGAAACATAAAACCTAATTTGGAAATCAGCAAAATGTTTCCAAATTGCATTCTTTACTAATTTCTGCATTTCAAAATGAAGATCATTCCCCTTTCCGAAGGAACATTTACGGTTGATAAAACCAAGCATTTTCTGCCTTTCGAAACAGGGGCAGATAATTTGCAACATCGCTCCGCCGGAAGTCTGCTGGTCGAGATTCAACCTTTTGTGGTGATCACCTCAAAAGACATCATACTACTTGATACAGGCCTGGGTTTTGAAAAAGAAGGAAAATTGCAGTTACACTATAACCTGGCCGGGGCTGGCATCAATCCATCCGATATCACAAAAATTTTTCTTTCCCATCTCCACAAGGATCATGCAGGAGGGGTAGGACAGGACCAGGCTGGCTCCGGTGATCGCCTTTCCTTCCCTGGTGCTACCTATTATGTTCAAGAGGAAGAACTGGCGTTTGCCTTCAAGAAAGGATCTCCCTCTTTTATCACCGAAGAGCTGGATTGCCTGCGGAATAATAGCCGGGTGGTTTTGCTGGATGGAAATGGTGTAATTGAGGATACGATTCATTATGAAGTGACGGGGGCGCATTCCCCATTTCACCAGGTTTGCTGGATTCGGGAACAGGAGGAGATCATATTTTTTGGAGCCGATGATGCCCCCCAATTGCAACAGATGAAACACCGTTTTGCCGCTAAATATGATCATGATGGAAAAAAGGCAATGGAACTCCGGCAACAATGGTGGGAGCAGGGCGAAAAAGAGAAATGGACTTTTCTATTTTATCATGATGTCAAAAACCCTGTTTGGAGTTTTTGAGGAACTGATAAAAATAAGGCCGGTTGTTGAGAACCGGCCTGGATTGGTCTATAAAACTCAAGATTGAAAAAGCTTATTGTAAGAGGAGGCCTTTATTATTTTTTAAGGGGCGGCGCTCCATGCGCTGTTTACCTACTTCCCTCATTTCCCTTATAAACAGTTCCTGCTGATCATAGACAAGGTTGCCTCGTTTCTCACCCAGTATTTCCCTGAATTCCGTACGGTAGCGGAGACGAAGATCTACGACCTTTTGCTGTAACAGGAGACGGTCACCTTTATTGTCCCGAATAGTGGTTCGCCATTCCTTGAAATACCGCAAAAAAACAGGGGTGAATTTTTGTGCTTCCGCATTGGAAAGATGCAGCCTTCGCTGGATGAACTCATTCATGCGGTCACGGATCTTTTCCGTTCCGTCATTTACTTCCTCCTGGGCAAAGCTGCAAAACCCTGCCAGTATTAAACCTAATATGATAAAAATCTTTTTCATGGTTAATTCATGATGGATTCCTCTTCTGACAAAGACGAAGCCCGTTGCTCGTCAGCAGCCGGTTCTGCGGCTGAGATCTCATTTAAAAATTCTTCAATTTCACGGGCCGGGATGTCTTTGATCATTTCCTTTACTTCATTGCTTTTTGAAACACTGGCAACTATTTCTTTTTGAGCCAGGGTCTCATCTGCCAATTGAACAAATTGCTGGATCTCGTCGGTGCTTACTTTCTTCATCTTTTTTTCTACCCAGGTATATGAATTATTCGAAGGATCGATTTTTTCCCGCCTGTTGAGCAAGAAAAAGGTAGTGGCAATAATACCGGTTACCAGGGCAGCGGCAGCATAGCGGAACCAGGGGCGGCTGCTGAATGAAACTACTTTCGGTTTGATAACAGGTTGCGGTGCCAGGGATTCAAAATAATCAGCAGGAATGCTATAGGGCATTGCTTTTTTCAAACCGCTTAATAAAGGTGAAATGCTTTCCAGTTCTTCACGGCTTGATTCGTAAACCTGGTCTTGTTTTACCGGCGATAGCCTGGTCTCCAAATCTTCAAAATAATCTGTGGGAATAGAATAAGGCATATTGCGACCAATTGAGGCAACAAGGGGTGAGAGAAAGCTTATTTCTATCTCCACCGAACCCGCCTCCGTTGCCCGGATCCTGTTCAGCACCTGTTCAGCCAGGTTCTCAAAATATCCACCGGGTACCGAATAGACATTTTGAGAAGGCTTATCATGAAGGGTGCTTTCGAGTTCCTTTAATTCTTGCAATATGTTGTTGTTCTGGGGCATTTTACGTTAATCAGACGTTTTTAGGCTTCCAAAGTTTAATGATTCCTGATATAATCTTCTATTTTTTTAACAGCATGGTGGTAACTGGCTTTCAATGCTCCTTCACTGGTTTCCAATACTTTACTCATTTCCTCGTAAGGCATTTCGTCATAATACCGAAGGCTGAAAACAATTCGCTGTTTTTCAGGCAATTGCTGTATACCCAGTTGAAGTTTCCATTCCAGCCGGTTGGGATCAAAATGCTTATCGGCCTTGATCTTATTGCTGAGACCGCTTTCCACATCACTGAGACTCACGGCACTGCGTTTTTTTAGCTGTTCCAGGTAGGTCAGGCATTCATTCGTGGCGATCCGGTATAACCAGGTGTAGAGCTGGCTGTCTTCCCGGAAATTTTCCAGCCCGTTCCAAACCCTGATCAATACATTTTGCAGCACGTCGTTGGCATCTTCATGTTCCACCACCATCCGCCGTATATGCCAATAGAGTTTTTCCTGGTATTTGCGAATGATCGTGGTATAAGCCTTTTCTTTCGTTTCCGGGTTACGGAATTGTACGAGCAATTCGCTATCACTAATAGTCGTCAGGGACATGGGCGGGGCTTTGTGTGGCTTAGATTACCTGAATCAGTGTTTGTTTAACGGTCTTATGCCTAAAAATAAAAAAGCAGGTTCAATATTAGTAAAGAACCTGCTCAAATATTCTGAACAATGTATTAACCGGGTTTCTTCCGGCTTATCACTTTTTCGGCAGCGGCGACAATATCTGGTATGTCCAGGCCATATTTTTTCAAAAGGTCCTTGGGTGTTCCGCTTTCACCAAATGTATCTTTTGTGCCAACATATTCAATAGGCACGGGGAAATTTTTTGCGGCGCATTGGGCAATAGCATCACCCATTCCACCAATGATATTATGTTCCTCAGCTGTGACCGCGCAGTTTGTTTTTTTCAATGAATTCAGCACGGCCTCTTCATCCAGGGGTTTGATCGTGTGGATATTGATCACATCTACGCTCAGTCCTTTGTCCTGGAGAATAGCACCGGCCTGTATCGCGTTCCATACCATATGGCCACAGGCAAAAATGGAAACATCGGTTCCTTCACTGAATGGCTGGGCTTTCCCGATTGTAAAGTCTGCTTCATTGGTGAAAATAGGCCATGATGGCCGGCCAAAGCGCAGGTAAACAGGTCCTTCATGATCTGCAATAGCCCTGGTAGCCGCCTTGGTTTGATTATAATCGCAGGGCACGATCACCGTCATACCCGGCAACATTTTCATTAACCCTATATCCTCGAGGATTTGGTGGGTAGCCCCGTCTTCTCCCAGTGTAAGCCCTGCATGGGAAGCGCAAATTTTTACATTTTTACCACTATAGGCAATGGATTGGCGGATCTGGTCATAAACTCTTCCCGTAGAAAAATTGGCAAAGGTTGTAGTGTAAGGGATTTTGCCACCAATTGTTAACCCAGCTGCAATACCCATCATGTTCGCTTCGCCAATGCCGCACTGAATAAATCGCTCCGGGAATTCTTTCATGAATTGCTGCAGTTTCATCGATCCGGCGAGGTCTGCGGTGAGAGCAACAATATTCGGGTTCTTACGGGCTACTTCTACTATTCCATCCCCAAAACCACTTCTTGTATCCTTGTTACCGGTAGATTGAATGTCTTTGAGCATGTGTAAAATTGTGGGGGCAAATGTAAGCTAAGAGTTTAAAAGAGAAAAAAGAGTTCAAGAGGTGAATAGGGAAAATGAAAGAAAAGGGGGTAGCCTGGTGCTGCCGCATTCTTTAATAATTTATTTCCATAAGGTCGATGGTCCTTCGCCGTTTTACCTCATTCAAGCGCTAAGTGCTTAATTAAGTTCGATGGGTTGTCCGTTGAAAATGGTATCATCTGCTTTCAATCTTTGTTCCCATTCCCAGGCGGTACGCATCATATCTTCCAATGTAAAACGTGGTTCCCAACCCAGCAGTTTTCGCGCCATATCATTATTGGCATAAATGGCGATCACATCCCCCGGACGGCGGGGGCCGATTTCATAATCCAGCTTCAGTCCGCTCACTTTTTCAAAAGCAGCAATGGCTTCCAGCACAGAAACTCCGTTGCCAGTTCCCAGGTTGAAGACTTCGCAGCGTCCTTTATTGTTCCCTTTTTCAAGGTACTGAAGGGCCAGCGTATGAGCATGGGCAATATCAGAGACATGAATATAATCCCGGATGCAGGAGCCGTCACGGGTATCATAGTCAGCACCGTGCACATACATTTTCTTGAGTTTTCCGATCGCGGTTTGCGTGATGGCCGGCACCAGGTTTTGCGGTAAGCCAATGGGTAATTCGCCAATCCTGATCGAAGGATGTGCTCCTACCGGGTTAAAATACCGGAGTAAAATACAATTGGTACCCACCGTTTTTGAAAACTCGTTAATGATCTGTTCACCCATTTGCTTGGTATATCCATAGGGAGATTCTGCAGGCTTGGGTGGGGTAGTTTCGGTAACCGGTATCTGGTCCGGGTTGCCGTAAACCGTGCAGGAGGAAGAAAATACAAAGTAGGGTGTTTCAAACTCCTGTACACATTTGAGCAGGTTGATCAGGGAATTGAGATTGTTCTCGAAATACATCAGGGGTTTTTCCACGGATTCACCTACGGATTTATAGGCTGCGAAATGGATAATGCCCCGGATATCGTTTTCCTGGAAAATAGCGAAGGTGTCGTCGAAATTGCAGAGGTCTACTTTATAATTCTTGACCCGTTTACCGGTAATTCCTTCGATACCTTCAAGGATCCGGGGGTTAGAGCGGGAATTATTATCTACGGATATCACATCGTAACCATTCTCAATCAGGTCAACCACGGTATGGGAACCGATATAACCGCATCCTCCTGTAACTAAAATTGTTGCCATAGGTTAAGCTTAACGTCCGGCAAAAGTCAGGATTTTTTCCCAATGTGTTTTAGATGATTAAATGTACAATGTAATAAACCCCAGCGGCCAGTAAGCCACTGATCGGAATGGTGAGTATCCAGGCCCAGATAAGATTGATCGTAACTCCCCATCTCACGGCGGATAAACGTTTGGTGGCACCAACTCCCATAATAGATCCCGTGATTGTATGCGTGGTGCTGACCGGGATTTTCAGGGCTTCTGTCACAAATAAAGTAATTGCCCCGGCTGTTTCAGCTGCCACCCCTTCAAAAGGAGTAACCTTTGTAATACGGGTTCCCATGGTTTTAACGATTTTCCAGCCCCCGCTCATAGTTCCCAGGGAGATGGC
>DASUMO010000452.1:0-4661 GCA_036277695.1 Chitinophagaceae bacterium | reverse complement strand
CATGTGGAATGAACCCAGGGGAATTGTGATTCTCAAAAAAAACAATGTCAGTATCAGTTTCCGTATCAGTGCTTCCTTTGAACCCGGTATTGAACCGGCAGCAATCATACAAAACCTCGATCCCCGCAATAATTATTTACGTATCGAAGAATTTGCCCATGGAAATATTTCCTTTGTTGATGGCCTGGGTTGTAATACGGGATATTTTAAATTAGAAAATTTATACAAGGGTTCCACGACAGCCGCACATGAATATGGCCATACACTTGGGCTCGAGCATCCCGCCGACCTGGATTACCGGGGCAAAGGAGTTCCGGGCATCATGTACCCGAGAGGTACATTAGTCGACGCCCAGTACCAATACAATCCCTCCGGTAAAGCAGGAGATAGTTCCAATGGCGGTACCATGCATCCGAAATACCGCAAAGTTCTACCCGGTGATATCACGCAATTAGCATTGGACCGGCTGGGTTTTAAAAACGGGAAAGCTGTCCTGGGAGATTTTTCCAGTGTCTGGCATCCCGATCATAGCCAGGTAAAGCCCGGTGGGTTTTTGGGTCATTGGGCATGATCATTCACCCACGAGATTCTCCAAAGCTGCATGAATTCTGGGATATTGAAATATAAATCCCTGCTCCTGGATCTTCCCGCTGCTAACCATTGCGCTTTTCAATACCTCGATGCTCATTTCGCCCAGGTATAGTTTTAAAAATAAAGAAGGAATATGTATGGGAATAAAGAATCTCCCCCTGATGAGTTTGCCCAGGGTCATCACCAGTTCTTTATTGCTGACCGGGAAGGGAGCCACGGCATTATAGCTGCCCGCCAGTTTTTCATCCTCAATCGCGGTTACATATAAGCGCACCAGGTCATCAATATGTATCCAGCTGATGATTTGTTTTCCTGTACTTAAAATCGGGGCAATGCCGAAGCGAAGAGGCCAGGTAAATTCTGGAAAAGCTCCGTCCTCCCTGCTCAACACGACCCCGGTACGAAATTTCACCAACCGCTTCCCCAATTGCTTAACCGGTTCAATACTTTGCTCCCATTGCTGGCATGTTGTGCCCAGGTAATCGGAAAAGGCAGGTTCATCTTCATCAAACCCTGTTTTTCGTTGCCCGGAATCGGGTCCATACCAACCAATTCCCGATGCGCTTACCACTGCCTTTATGGTATTCACATTTTCATGAAGAGCCTTTACCAGCAAGGCACCACTTTTTACACGACTGTCCAGGATTTCTTTTTTCCTTTTCTTCGTCCAACGTTTATCAGCCACATTGGCCCCGGCCAGGTGGACGATATAGTCTGCTTGCGTAATGGCTGCCGGGTCGATATGTTGTTTATTAATATCCCAGTTTACATAACGCAGGCGGCTTGTAGATTGTTTATGCCGGGCAGGATCCCGGGTTAGGATAATAATTTCATATTGTTTGTCCAGCAGCGCTTTTGTCAGTGCCTGGCCGATCATGCCCGTTCCGCCTGTGATCATAACTGTTGCCATAACTTCCAAATTATTCAATATAACACAGGAGTTCTACCATTGTTACAAATTTTTATTGGCGGGTTGGCAAAAGAATTATCTTCATCGGCTAATAAACCCTCCTGAATATGTCCTCAGTGCTCTCGATCCGGAACATCAGCAAATCATACGGTCCTGTTCGTGCCCTGCAGAATGTTTCCTTTGAAGTGCCACGCGGCAGCGTATTTGGAATACTGGGCCCTAACGGAAGTGGCAAGACCACTTTGTTGGGAATCGTAATGGATATTTTAAAACCCAGTTCCGGTTCTTATCTCTGGAACGGGCAGCCCGGTTCAAATGAAATGCGGAAACAGATCGGCACCTTGCTCGAAACCCCCAATTTCTACCATTATTTAAGCGGCCAGAAAAACCTGGAAATAGCCGCAGCCATTAAAGAAAAAGGAAAAGAAGATATACCACATGTACTCGAAAAAGTGAACCTGACCCAACGCCGCAAATCCCGTTTCAGTACCTATTCCCTGGGAATGAAACAGCGGCTGGCGATCGCATCCACCCTGCTGGGTAACCCCGATATCCTGGTTTTTGATGAACCCACGAATGGACTGGATCCGGCAGGCATAGCGGAAATAAGAGATATGATGAAGGACCTGAATCGCCAGGGAAAGACCATTATTATGGCCAGTCATATCCTGGATGAGGTCGAAAAAGTTTGTACACATGTGGCTATTATTCAAAAAGGTGACCTGAAAACAGTGGGCACGGTAAGTGATGTCCTTTCGACGGGAGGCGACGGTAACCTGACCACGGTCGAAATTGAAGTAGGCGCAGAAGACCTGGTACAACTGGAGTCGGTGTTGCGCGAAATGCCCGGTATGCTTCATATTCATAATGGAGGCGCTTCCCTGCTGATTGAAGGTGAAAAAGCCGTGAATCCCGAAGCGGTGAATAAATATTGTTTTGAAAAAGGAATTGTACTGAACCAGATCAATCTCCGGAAAAAATCGCTGGAAAGACGGTTCCTGGAAATAACCGGGGGCAAAAGCGACCGGTAAAATTTATTTAATATTAGTTTATGAGCATGATCAAGAACCTCAGGATTGAGTGGATGAAAATTAAGAATTACCGGGTATTCCAGGTATTTTCTGTATTGTATTTACTCGGTATACTTATCATAATCTATATTTTTTATAAGATATACCTGAGCATTATGGGCAGCGTTACCGGCCAGGAAGAAGGCATGGATTTTTTCAGTCTTTTCTCTTCCGATAATATCTGGGGTACTGTTTGCTTTGCTACTGCCTTTTTACTCTACCTGCCGGGCATGATTATTATTAATTTATTCATCAATGAAGTCAATTTTAAAACGCACCGGCAAAATATTATTGATGGTTGGAAACGGGAAACATTCATATATACCAAGATAGGTTTGATATTTTGTATGTGCATAGTTATTGCCATCATGAATGTGATCGCCACTTTTGTCATGTGCCGGGTAACAGGAGTAAGCTTTTCATTAAGTGGCCTGGATATTTTGGGTTTGTCTTTTATACAATCCTTTGTTTACCTGATGCTGGCCCTGCTGCTGGCTACCTTATTCCGCCGGAGTGGGGTGGCTATCATTGTATACTTTATCTATGGTCTTCTACTGGAAAACTTTTTTATGTGGATGTTCTGGAAACTGGCTCCCGGTCTCCAGCATTTTCTGCCGTTGCAGGTAGCCGATTCATTGATAACATTCCCGGGTATGAATGGCATATTCGGTAATAATCCCGGGCTGAGTATCATGATACCCAGCGCCCTGGCTTTTGCGGCCCTGTATATTTACCTGGCAGTAAGGAAATACAAATACGATGATTTGTAAAATATACTTCCCCCTTTATCAACAGTCAATTATAAAGGCCAGCTACTATTAATGCCTGGCAAAAAAACCCCCGGTAAGAATACCGGGGGAACAACTAAAAACACTAGCTATGGTAGTGGCTTCATCGGAACGAACGCGTAAATAAAACAAGACTCCTGTACAAAACTCCTGGCCTTGTTCCAGGTACCTTGTTTCTTAATCAGGTTTTTTCCCGTCAAGGAAAGTATTAATGGTACTTATTTGGGTTTGATTATTCTGGTCCTTTTTGACCTCGTAGTTGCTGTAGAAATTTTCCACCAGTGAATTGCTGTTGTACAATTCCATATTGCGGCGGATGTAAGCCGGCACAGTTTCAAACTCATTATTCGGGTCGTTTGCGTTAACGTTGAACGACAGATTACGCAATTTCTGTAACCGTTCAGCAGCCCTACGTTTTTGCTCCTCGGTTTCGTCCGCCATCGGCGGATCCTCAACTTCGGTGGTCAAAGGTGGTTGAGCTTGATGGGCCATCGGCACATCCGCCGCAGGAATGTCATCCCTTTCCACGATTTGCATTTGCAATTCGAGAAGCTCTTCCTCCTCTTTGCTGGCAATTGGTTGTGGCGGGACCGGTTCTTCGGCAGGACGTTTTGAGGTGTTTTCCTCTGCTTTTGATTCTGCGTAGATATTGGACGGTCTGGCCAAATAACCTCCCGCAGCTGCAGGCAACGGGTGGGTTGTACTAGTACTATCTTTCAGGCTGAATAATAATTCAGCATCTGTTTCTTTAATGTGTTGGGATAAGGCAGGCGATCCGGTAGGGACTGGATCGATAGCTTTTGAATGAGAGACCGAATTTATACTTTCAGTTTTTTCTATCCCGGATTTTTTTTCAACAGTATTTATACCAGTAGTTCCACCCGTAGTATTACTAAGTAAATTTTCCTGTGGTTGCAGCTCCAGCAATATCAGCGGTTCTGCTTCTTTTAGTGGAATAGTCAGGTCCATCATATCCATGACAGTCGGCATGGGTGCATCGATCACCGGAAGTTCTTCCACCAGCCGCGGTGCCAGCAAATCAATTTTTTCGATTATGGCAGGAAGCGCCGGTTTCTCCTCTTCCACTTTCTTTTCAGGCATCGTAACACTCACCAACGGTTTGCGCTCTTCCGGTGCCTGCGCCAGTGTCATCACGATCTTTTCTTCGGGGCGTGGCTCTTCTTTTTTGGGAACCGGTTTAGCAAAGGGGTCGCGGTGTTCAAAGCCGGTTGCAATAAGGGTAATTCCCAAGCGATCGTCCAGGTTATTATCATATCCCATTCCGAGGATAACGTCAGTGCC
>DASUMO010000451.1:0-2888 GCA_036277695.1 Chitinophagaceae bacterium | reverse complement strand
ATCGCGGTAAAAGATCCCCGCCGTCTTTATGGTACAGCCAATGAAAAATTCTTCCGCGATGTAATGAGCCATCATAAAGATGAAGCGGGGGAGCAACCCGTAGATTATTTATACAAGACCATGGCGGAAACGCTCTCTTCGGCTGACTATATTTTCAAGCAAAGTAAAATGCACCCGACTAATGCGGAATATCCAAAATCAGAATTAGGCACGAGCTTAAAAACCATTGCATCGCTGATCTTCTCCGAGATCAACACCAAGGTATATTATGTTTCCCTGGGCAGTTTTGATACTCATATAAACCAGGATATGCAGCAACAACGACTTTTTACCGAAATGAATGACGCGGTTAAAGTCTTTGTGAAGGATTTGAAAGATCAAAACCGTTTTGGTGATGTGATGCTGTTTACATTTTCGGAATTCGGACGCCGGGTAGAGCAAAATGCCAGTTCCGGCACCGATCACGGCACAGCTAATAATATGTTCCTGGTCAGCGGTGCCCTGAAGCAAAAAGGTATTTTGAATCCCATGCCGGATCTCAGCGACCTGAATGAAGGTGACCTGAAATACAATGTGGATTTCAAAAATGTGTATGCTACGGTATTAAAAAAATGGCTGAATGCCGACGATCAGAAAATATTGAACGGTAAATATTCCCCTATGAACTTTATTTAACCGGCCCTTCATAATAAAATGAAAGCCTCCGGTCGGAGGCTTTTTTCATTTGAAGCATTTATATCCTTTTCTTTTATGATTTTTTCCTGCTGACCCCGATCCGGTACAATATAAAACCCATCAACGCGAAGAACGCCACACCCAACCAATTATAACCCTGGGTGCCAAGGGAACCAACCAGCGAATGTTCTATATTCACTTTCGCGAGGGCGGCACTGGTTCTGTCTCCTGCCGACAAAAATGCCACAATCACTCCGGCCAGCGCTCCCCCGGCTACCAGGCCGGTGGCAAAAAGATTTCCTTTGCCCAGGTCTTCTTCTTCGGGGGCCACTTCAATTTTTTTCCTTTTTTGATTCCATTCTACAATACCCCGGATCGCGCCCCCAATAAATATAGGGAGGGTGGTGGATAGTGGCAGGTAAATACCGATGGCAAAGCTCAGTGCTTTGATACCGCATAGTTCAATGACAATAGCGATAAAGACTCCGACTAAAACAAATTGCCAGTCGAGATTAAACGAAAGTATGCCTTTAATAAGGGTAGCCATCAATGTTCCCTGTGGTGCGGGGTAATCATCCGTTCCAATCGCGTGGTTAATGCCCTGTGCCATCATTTCCGCAGTAGGTGTATCCAGGATTTTTATAGTAGCACCAATGGCCAGCGAAGACACGATAGCTCCCACAAATAATGATAGCTGCTGGTATTTGGGTGTGGCACCCACAATATACCCGGTTTTAAGATCCTGTGAAGTGGCGCCCGCATTCGCGGCGGCAATACAGATCATACCACCTACTACCAACGCCATGGGTTCATAAACATGGCCGGTCCATTTGACTGCAATAAATATCAGGCAGGTTCCCATCAGGGTGGCAATTGTCATACCGCTGATGGGATTGTTGGAAGACCCGATCAAACCAACTATCCGGGATGAAACGGTTACAAAAAAAGCCCCGAAAATAATAACCAGTATACCCAGTAATAATTTACTCCCGATATTACTCCCGGGAATAAGCGTACCCGGCATCAGCGCAATAACCAATATCAAAATAAGGCTGCCGATTCCTACGACTTTTATAGAAAGATCTCTTTCTGTTCTCGGCACGCCCTCTTCATTCATTCCTTCCACACCGCTTTTTTTCAGGGAACCAATACTGCCTTTGAATGAAGAAATAATAGTCGGAATAGTTTTAATCAAGGTAATAAAACCACCTGCCGCCACCGCGCCGGCACCAATTTGCCGGATATAAGCGCGGTAAATAGCCACCGACCAATCATCGAAACCTTGTGTTGCCGGGTTCCATCCCCCCGGTCCACCGGAAGTTGTAATATCTTTTAAATAACCCAGCTTTACCAGTTGTGTTGCGATGATAGCCCCGTTGTCATTCAGTAAACTGGCAAGCAAAGGAGTAAATACAAACCAGCTCAGCACACCCCCCGCTACCAGCACACCGGCTATTTTAGGGCCGATGATATAACCGACCCCCATGTATTCGGGTGTGATGTCACCACTTACTTTAGCAGAGGGAAAAAATCTTTCCGTTTGTTTTGTCATGAAGGCCGGTGTTTCGGCAATCACGTGTAAGATCTTTTGCAGGGTGGCATAAGCAAAAGCAAAACCCAATCCCATGAACGCGGTTCTGGCAAAATCGCCCCCTCTTTCGCCGGCCTTTAGCACAGAAGCGCAAGCCGTTCCTTCGGGATAAGGAAGTATGCCATGTTCTTTCACGATCAGTGAACGGCGCAGCGGGATCATCATCAGGGTGCCGAGTATGCCACCCACGATGGCCAGGATTAAAATGGTGAAATAGTTGAAAAAGTTGGCGCTGTCCGGATCGCTTAGAAATAAAAACCCCGGCAGGGTGAATACAACCCCGGCAGCTATGCTTTCTCCCGCAGACCCCGTAGTTTGAATGATATTGTTTTCAAGTATGGTGGTTCGCAGGAATTTTCTTCCCAGGGTAATCGCGATCACTGCAATAGGAATGGAAGCCGAAACAGTAAGACCCGCTTTTAGGGCAAGGTAAACAGTAGAGGCGCCAAATATGATCCCGAAAACGGCGCCGGTAAGAATGGATTTAACGGTAAACTCGGCCATCTTTGTTTCCGGAGCAACAAAAGGCCTGAACGAAGTTCGCTGTTCTGCCATAGCAGTTGGTTTTGGAAGGGAAGATAAAGCAAAAAGCCCGAAGCTCACATCTCGCAGCTCGCAGCTC
>DASUMO010000450.1:0-23449 GCA_036277695.1 Chitinophagaceae bacterium | reverse complement strand
ATGTTCCTGACGCGCTGGAGTATCAATAAGAACCAAAAATCATCTTCGCTTTATAAAAGTGTACGCAAAGAGGACAAATGGTCCGATCCTGAAAAACTGGATGAATCCATTAATGTTCCTGGCGCCAATACCCAACAACCTTTTGTGACTCCTGATGGAAAATATTTACTGTATGCGAGTGATCGCAGTGGCGGCCAGGGTGGATTTGATCTCTGGTATGCTGAACTGGTAGATGGCAAACCGGGATCATCAGTGAATATGGGCAGCACCATTAATACTTCCTATGATGAGCAGGCACCCTATTACCATGATGCTTCCCAGTCCCTTGTTTTTTCCAGTAATGGGAGAATAGGCATGGGAGGGTATGATTTTTTCCAGAGCAGGGGCAGCATGGGCAACTGGAAAGAGCCTGTGAATTTCGGCTATCCCGTCAATTCGGTAAAGGATGATATTTATTTCACCAGTAAGGGCAGCGCCAAAAATATGCTGGAGGATGTGTTATTGAGCTCAGACCGGGATGCTGCTTGCTGCCTGGAATTATTTTTCCTGAAAAAAATGAGACCTCCTCGCCAGCTGAGCGGGCGAATCGTTTCCTGCGATCCTTCCCAACCGCTGGGCGGTGCGACGGTAACAGTAGTGGATACGGTTAATAATAAAACAATATTTACGAAGGAAGTGGGCCCTGATGGTAGTTATTCTTTCGAAATGGACGATTACCAACCCCTGAAAGTAAAGGCTGATGCAAATGGTTTCTTTGGCAATTCGTTGCATGTTGGCGTTCCCGCCGATAGCGAAGAGGAGAGTATGAGTTATCCTGATCTTTGTTTGAAACCTGTGCCGAAAGTGGATGAGACCTTCGTCATCCAGAACGTTTACTATGATTTTGACAAATCCGAATTGAAACCGGAATCTTTCCCGGCGCTGGATGAGATCGTGCGGATGCTGAATTATAACCCGAACATGGTGATCGAGATTGGCGCTCATACCGACAGCAAGGGCTCGGATTCCTATAACCAGAAACTCTCAGAAGCCAGGGCGAAAAGCGTGGTCGACTACCTGTTGAGCAAAGGCATCACGCCTGAGCGTCTCGAATCAAAAGGTTACGGCGAAGCGAACCCTGTGGCGGAGAATACCATCAATGGTAAGGATAATCCGCAAGGACGTGAATTGAACCGGAGGACAGAATTCAAAGTATTGAAGAATGAGTAAAAACCAGCTATAGGCCCCCCAGCAGTCAGTTTCCGTAGGCATACCCAACTCCAGGGGTTTACGGAAACGCTGCCGGGTTAAAAATCCGTTTATTGGAAATGAAAGTGAAAAAGCTATGTTGAGAAATGTTTTTATTGTGAAAATGACGCTGATAGCCACCGTGTTTGGCCTGCCTGTATTAGCCCAGCAAAAGCCACATTACACGCAGTATATCCTGAATCAGTATATCGTCAACCCGGCCCTTACCGGGATTGAGAATTACGTGGATATCAAATTGAGTCACCGTCACCAGTGGGTGGGCATACAGGATGCGCCCGTGACCAGCTATTTTTCCATGCATGGACCAATTGGGAAAAAGGATTACCGGACCACCGCTACTTCATTTGAAACACCAGGTGAAAACCCGAGGGGTAAACGGTATTGGGAGGAATATACGGCAGCTGAACCACATCATGGTATCGGCGTGCAGGCTATCAATGACGTAACAGGTCCGCTCAGCAATTTCTCGGCCTATGTTACCTATGCTTATCATATGGGACTTACCGCACGCACCAGTTTGTCGGCGGGTTTCGGCGTAGGGATTAACCGGATCAGTCTTGATGCCGATAAACTCGATTTTGGAGATGTAAATGTGGATCCTGCTGTATATACAAACGGCGTGCTGAATAATACCCGGCTGGATATGATGGCAGGGCTCTATCTCTATTCTTCTGATTATTTTATCGGGCTTTCAGCACAGCAGGTGGTTCCTCAGAAAATTGATTTCTCCGACGGTTATATTCGTCCCAAAGAAGGGCGAACAGTACCTCATTTATTTGCCACAGCCGGCTATCGTTTCCTGGTGGGTGCAGATTTCAATCTTATACCTTCCCTGATGGTGAAATATGTAAACCCTTTACCCACCCAGGTGGAAGCTAACCTGAAATTGCAATACCTGGATAAGGCCTGGATCGGTGCCAGCTACCGCCACAAGGATGGATTTGCCGGCATGCTGGGCATCAATGTATCCAATACTTTCAATGTGGGTTACTCCTATGATTATACGACTTCCAGGCTGAATAACTTCAGCAAAGGGACACATGAGTTTGTGCTGGGATTCCTGCTGGGTAATAAATACCCCGACGGTTGCCCGCGCAATGTTTGGTAAAAATGGAATTAAAGCCGATGATTCGTTCCTTATTTACTTATTTTTCCTGCCGCCTTTTGCGATCTTTTTTTCTTTCTTATTGTGAGTAATATCATCCCCTTTGAATTGCTGCTCTTCACCTTC
This sequence comes from Chitinophagaceae bacterium, assembly GCA_036277695.1. Lineage (GTDB taxonomy): Bacteria > Bacteroidota > Bacteroidia > Chitinophagales > Chitinophagaceae > CADEDV01. The sequence continues at coordinate 20,970 of DASUMO010000450.1, read as the reverse complement.
GCGGCTGTCCAGGTCATCCTTGTTTTCTGGCTTGTGTTTATTTACGTTGAATTTAGTATTCGGCCGGTTATTGGGCGCTTTGGTATTTTTCATATCCTGCTTTTTAGAGAAAGGTATAAAAGATCATACCAATAATAAGTGACCTGGATGAAGACTGGTAAAATTTTAGGGACTCCCTCCAGACCCCTTTCCTGCCATGCCCCATCACCGTGAATTAGGAATTTGCAGGAACATAGTAAGTTGCCTTGAACATAGATGAAATGACCGGGGCGGAGCTAATTAGTTTATGCAGTTTCCTCCTTGCGCATTTCCCGCAACCTGCCTTTTTTCATACCCAGGATCAGCCGGCGGGCCAGGGCAACTAAATTGGAGATTCCGCTGATGAATGTTTGCAGGAGGATCTTAGCATCGAGCAATACACCCGCTTTCCGCACATACATTGCATCCCAGTAATAGCGGATGATAATGCTCTCATAATCGGAAGTGGGACCATGAAACCCGTTAACCTGGGCCCACCCTGTAATTCCGGGGCGGACCAGGCTACGGAATGAGTAAGAGGATATAACGAAGGAGAAACGGATACAATCTGCAATCATATGGGGACGGGGACCAATTACGCTCATATCCCCCTTCCATACATTAAACAATTGGGGGAGTTCGTCAATATTTGCCTCGCGTAATAGCCGGCCTGTTCGGGTGATTCTCTCGTCATTTTCTTCAGCGGGTCTTTCATCGGCTTCGGGATTTTGGATCATGGTACGGAACTTCAGGCATTGAAAAGGACGGCCATTCCGCCCAATTCTTTTTTGCCGGAAGAAAACGGGTCCTTTTGAATCGAGTTTGATCAGCAGGGCTACCAGCGGAATCAACCAGGTCATGACCAGCAGGATAATCATGGAAGAGAAGAGGATGTCAAATATCCTCTTCGCCCATAAAAACTTCTTTCGGCTGGCAACGAAGCTCCTGACGATCCCGTTTTGAGTCATACCCGGCCACTTACCGGCCGGTATATGTTGAAATGATGTATGAGAGGGGGCGGTATTCAAATTTTGCACTTGGTTAAAAATTTAATCGCTGATTAAACAGTAATGGTTGCTTAAAGAAAAACATGATCTCCACACCTGCATATAACCTGGCTGCTGACCCGCGAACTGCTGCAGCACTTTCTTTAAAGGAAGCAGTATTGAAGCTGTTGGCTTATTTTGATATTTTTCATTACCCTTTAACCCGCGATGAAGTTTGCAGCTTTTTACGGCATTTTCCCGCTGAGGAAAAGATTGATCAAAGCCTGGCAATCCTGCTGGATGAAAAGACAATTTTTTGTTACCAGGGATTTTATTCATTGCAGGATAATCTCCTGCTCGTTCATCGCCGAAAACAGGGAAATGAGAGAGCTGTACCCTTACTCAGAAAAGCTATCCGTATCGGCCGTTTCCTGCAACAGTTTCCTTTTGTAAGGGCCGTGGGCATTTCAGGTTCTTTGTCCAAGAACTTTGCCGCAGAGAATGCCGATATCGATTTTTTTATTATCACCGCTTCCAACCGGCTCTGGATCGCCAGGACCCTCATGCATTTATTTAAAAAACTGTGTTACCTGGCGGGCCGGCAGCATTACTTCTGCATGAATTATTATATCGATGAAATGGCTTTATCCCTGGAAGACCAGAATATTTTTTCGGCCATCGAAGTAAAAACCCTGGTCCCCGTGGATGGATTCCATGGAATGGAGGACTTCTTTACATTGAATGCCTGGACAGCACAATGGTTACCGGGTTTTGCAGACCCCCTGCAATCATTACCCGACAGCAGGCCATCTGTTTTTAAAAATACAGGTGAATGGTTTTTCAATGCTATGTGGGGAGACCGGCTGGATGACTTTCTCTTTCATAAAACCAGGCAGCGCTGGCTAGTAAAAGAAGCCAGGGGTTTGCGGAATCAAAAGGGAGTGAGGATGGGTCTTGTAACGGGAAAACATTTTGCCCGGTCCAATCCTGGTGCCTTCCAGGAAAGAGTACTGGCTATGTATGAAAAAAAATTACAGCAATTGAATCTTCTCCGATAATCCGCGCTATCAGCGAGCAACTACGCCAGTCGGTGTTTATATTCTCGTAGATTTCCGCAGATTTAGTGGGTCAAAAAAGTATTGAAAATGCTCCTCGCAGATTCCGTAGATTTTTTCTGTCCAATCGCCGCTCAGCAATGCACAATACGGATAGTTATACTTCTGCGGAATCGGCGTCATCTGCGAGAAACTAAGCCAGTCGGTGTTTTAATTCTTGCAGATTTCGGAGATTGTTGAACTCTTTAAAAGATATTGAAAATACTGCTCGCAGATTTCGCAGATTTATTCGATAGCTGGCTCTCCCTTTTTTCTGAGTGTGATAATATAATAATCACCAACCAGTTTAAAAGGCCACCTGGCCTTCCATTTATTTTCTGATCTAACCAGCGAATCGTAGATCCGCGGGTGTTTGCTGGCAAAATTTTCAATATAGGAGGGAGGTACAATGCTGCATAAACCTTCCAGGGCGATGGGCTCGAAACTGTCCTTTAAATGTCGCCGGATAAAAGATGGATTATAGTACCAGCACCTGAAATATTCGCCCTCAATATGCGCCCTTGCACCCTTTCGACCCGCGAACCGCCGAAACGCGGTTTTAAACTTTCCTTTAAACAGCAATAAGAATTCCCAGAGGCAGAACCGCGGAAGAATCACCAGTGTGACGTATCCACCGGGTTTTGCCAACCAGTTCAGGGAGTCCAGAACTTTTTCAAGCCTGCCCGTGCAATTCAGTCCCGCGAAATTTGAAAAAATATAATCATAAGGGCCCTGTTGTGCAAGGTTTTCCAATTCTGTAAACGAACAGGTTTCGGTGCTGACTTTATCGTCAAGCCCCTGTTCATTTATCTTTCTTTGCAGTTGCTCCATCATCCCCTCAGCAATATCCGTGGCATGAACTTTATAGCCTTGTTTGGCAAAATACAGCGCATCCTCACCTGTACCGGCATTGAGTTCCAGCATGGAAGATCCGGGCCGCAGGAATTGCTCAACATGATCCCTGACCCTTTTTCGTTTATATTGGATGATGGCATCAGTTTGATAGAGCCTGTCAAACAGGGGAGCCTGTTTGCTGAAAGCCGCGGCTGCAGCCTTTTCCTGGAAATTTGCGGGTGACCGTTTCATGAAGCGGGCATTTCCAGTTGTTCTAATTTTTGTTTGGCCATCCAGGCCGATGGTGAATAATATAAAATGGACAGGGCTTTTTTGATCCTGCTGAACCGGATACCAGCCGGCTTTATGACCAGGTGCCGGAATGCTTCCAGGGCCAGGTGTTTGCGGTAACTTTTATGTACGTAACGGTGTAGCTGTTTATAAAATTCGGGACCATAGGTATTGCGGAACATAAGGGCCAGTTCGTCGGAATCGGTCCAGTTGGATTTTTGTGCCAGTTCATTTTTAACTCTTTCAAAGAAAACGGTGCCAGGCAGGGGATAGGATACTGAAACACCGATTTCAAAAGGTAATAAGTGGTTGATCATGCGGATGGTTTCGAGAATATCCTGCTTGGTTTCGCCGGGATAACCAAACTGTATAAAGAAGGAGGGGTTGATATTATTTTTTTTGAGCAAACGCGTTGCTTCAAAGATCTGTTCTACCCTCGTTCCCTTGTCCATGGCATCAAGTATTTTTTGAGAACCACTTTCAGCGCCCATCCAGATATTGGCACAACCAGCCCGGGCCAGGTCCTTTATATAATCTTCCTGCAATAGCAGGTCGGCCCTTGCCTGTATTTTAAAACTAAAACGCAGTTGTTCTTTCTCCACCAGGTCGGCAAAGGATTTAACCCAGCCAGGTTTCAGCCCAAAAATATCATCGCAGAACCAGATATGATCAAAGTCAAACAGGGATTTCAGCATCTTGAGCTCGGCTACCACATTTTGCGGGGAGCGGCTATTATACCTGTTTCCATATATGGGTTTGGCGCACCAGTTACATTTAAACGGGCAACCCCTGGTAGTAGCCATATTGAGTGAAAAATAACCCTTATGCTTTATCCATATTTTACGGTATTGTTCGATCTGCACCAGGTCCCAGGCGGGAAAAGGAAGTTCATCCAGGTCTTTCATGACTGTCCTTTTCATGGTCTTGATCACTGCTTCCTTCTGCCGGAAAGCCAGGCCCGGAATGGAAAGAAAGTCTTTTTCCTGGCGACTTACAGCTGTCACCAGCTCGGTAAGTGTTTGCTCAGCTTCACCCAGCAGTACAAAATGGGCGCCTTCCTGGAGGTATTCTTCAAAATGATCCGTGGCATCTGAACTGGCAACAATGACGGTACAACCCCTTTGCCTCGCAAATTTCATCATCTCGAAAGCGGCTTCCCTCATATTGGTCAGGCACATTTTGGTCAGGTAGTTGAAACCATCGTCATAAATCACAAAAAAATCCGGCCTGTGCTGCTGAAGTGCAGGTATGACTTCTTCCGGCCCGTATGCGAACATGGTATCCAGGAAGGAGATCGTATGACCCTGTTCCCGCATACAGGAAGCTGCATACAGAGTCCCTATGGGAGGATAGGGTTGACCCGTCGCCCATTGCTTGGGGTCGAAACGCATGAAATAGGAATGTGTAAATAGAATTTTCATCCTGCCCTGGAATTTTGGTTAGTAGTAGAGTATCAGCATATCTAAACGGAACAGGCCTTTTAAAAGTTGCTCCTTACCCTGCATATAGAGGGTGCTACTTTGCCGAAAGCTAGTCCCAAAGATCAATCGTTGAATCTTTCAACAGCGGGAATTTCTGTTGAAAACAGCTATTAAAGAACACGCGGAACTGGTTTACATGGCTCATACCCTTATAAAAGCGGCTATAATCCCGGGAAGGAAGGTAAACGGTATTCAGGCTCAGGAAATCGTACTGAAGTGCTGTTTTTTTCCCGGGGTGACGGAAACCATGGTCGGCTAAAAGCATGATAACAGGCGGTGTGGTCGAGGTGGCCAGGATATGATCGACCAGTTCCAGTATTTTCTGGTTACTGTACTGAAGATATTCGACATAGTCATTTGCGTTGGTATGCCTGAACCCGGATAGTTTGTCCAGGGGCAGGGGCCTGCCTTTGCTATCGAAATAATAAGGGTAATGCGGCATCATTAAATGAGCGTAAATAAATCCCGGTGTTGTATCCTTTCTCCCGGCCAGGCCACCGGTCAGACTGAAAATATTATCGTTGAAATGCAGGTATTCGTAGGCGATCTTTTCCCGGGCTTTTGGAAACGGAAATTTACCTTCCAGGATGCTGGAGCGGATATCCCTGTTTAACCTGTTCGTAAATGTGGGGGCACTGATCATTTTTATTCCATAGGGTAAAAAAGCTCCGTATTCATGGGCAGGTTGCCCGGGAAAATCAAAAACTGAATGATTGTAAAACCTGTAACCGTTGGCCTTGAGAAATTCCACAACGAAGCTTTCCCTGATGATGCGGTAGCTATAGCTTATGTCCAATCGCTTCTTAACAACAGTGGTGGGATCCAGGTAATCCATGTTTAACAAAGAGGCAATGGAAAAAGGAGTGAGGTTATAATTGCTGCGGCTTTCAGGTATCATATGAAACTGGCGGCGATCCAGTTCGCTTTCAAAGGCTATATTGTTAAAATTGAAAACTTCTTTTAGTGCTGTGCTGCCCGCATACTGATCTAACACGATTAGGTAAATGTCCGGCTTCCGGCAAGTATCACATTGTGTAAATGCCGCGGTACCCGTACTTAAAAAAGAGTTTTTTTGGGGTTTCGTCACTTTGGAAATAAGCTTTATCCCATCTATTAATATGAATAACGACAACAATACATTCAGGTAAGTGCTGAGTACCCGGAGACTGTTAACCCTTTTTTTCAGCCATATGGTGAGTGCCAGGAAGATAATAAAACCAAGGAGCAGGAGAAAGCGGTACTGTGACAGAAAAGCGGGAGATCCTGCTTTTAAACCATCCTGTACCGCACCAAAAAAGAATTGCCAGGCCATTACCATCAAAGCCAGCAGGGAAGCCTTGGTTATATCGCGGTAATAAAACCAGGCTATAGCCGCAATAACAAGAGCACTGCAGGCATAGAGAAAGAATAAAAATAAGGCATCGATTACTGGTACAGCATCATAATTTGCCGCGAACCCATGCAACACAAAAAAGGCGGGCAGCAGTATTAAAAAAAGAGGCCAGGCTTTGATAACATGACCAAGATGGTCTGATCGGGTAAGAGTGGAATGATTTTTATCCATAACTGGCCGCCATTGTTTGGCTATAACGGGATAATTCCCCCCGCAGTTGCCCCTTGTTAATCAATGAAACTTTCGGGGAGATAAATTGTAAAAATGTCCATAATATTACCTGCGGCAGAACTAATGCGAATCGATGTAAATTTATTGATAATAAACTACCCGGAAGCGAATGCAAATAAGCGTGGTCATTCCTACCTGCGACCGTAAGTCCAGGTTACTATCCCTGCTCCGGGACCTGGATCGTTCTTCTTACCCCATTAGGGAAGTGATCATCGTGGATTCGGGTAATGATAAGCTTTCGCCGGCTGAATATTCCATATTTACAAAACTGGAGATCCGGTATATTACAACTGAAAGATCCGTCTGTATACAGCGTAATACCGGTATCCGGATGGCCAGCTCATCCTGGATCTTCCTTTGTGACGATGATATTGAAGTACCGTTTGATTACTTAGAGCTGCTGGTGGAACATATTAGGGCACACCCGGAAGCAGGTGCTGTTTCAGGGCGCTGGCTGGAGAAGGATAGTGGTAAATGGAAAGCAACATTCCCCATCAATTCGGCCCGCACGCTATTATGGAATTATATTTTCCAGTTGGGTATCTGGGGTGAAATTGGGTGCCGCAGTAATAATTTTACGACCAGGAAGATCAGGCAGTATTATCAGCGAAAGGGAAATCATATTTCAAAAGCCGGTTGGCCTGTCAATACAGATTTCAGCGGTGAGTATTTTATTTGCCCTGTATATAGCCTGGGGGCCTCATTAGTTAAAAAAGAATGGCTGCTCTATTCGCCCTACGATGAAGTCCTTGACCGGCATGGCATCGGGGATAATTATGGTGTTGCGCTGGGCTTCCCGGTTCCGGGAATTCAGATCGTTAATCGTGCGTTCATTTACCATCACCACGAGCCCGCCAATCGTTTAAAAAGATCATTACAGTATTACCGAAGGGCGCTGGCGCTGGATTTTTTTACCCGTTCAAAGCCGGGCTTAAAACATATCAAGCGGTATCGCATAGCCTGGTCGTTGACTGGAAACCTACTCCTTTTTTTGCGCGTTGGGGATGGGGTTATGGCCAGGGCCAGCGTGAAGGCGATATGGAAAATTATCTCCGGCAGAAATCCTTATTCTATTGCAAGCAGGGCGAATAAAAAAGTGACAGAACCGATGTTGTAAACTATATGCCAGCAGGCCATCCCGTCCATACCAATGCTTATTCAATGAAACTTCCAGGCGAAACATTTCCCGGTTCCGCCCGTTCATTAGCAAATCCCCTGCTTTGGACTCTATTCATACTATATCTTATCCTGGCCGGATTCACTATTGCACATCACGAGATGTGGGGCGATGAGATACATAGCTGGAATATTGCAAAAGGCAGTGCAGGTATTGTTGACCTGGTCCGTAATAGCCGTTATGAAGGACACCCGCCGGCCTGGTATCTCATACTTTGGTCCATTTCCAAACTTTCACATGACCTGGTCTATGTCCAGCTTATACACCTGGTCATAGCCGCCCTCTCTGTATTCCTGGTTTTGTTTTTTTCTCCCTTACCCCTTAGCTCCAGGATAATGATTCCCTTTGGTTATTTCTTTTTGTTTGAATATACGGTTCTCAGCAGGAATTATGCAATTGGGATATTACTTGCACTCTGCATTTGTATTATCATCCGGAAAAACTTCAACTATAAACTGCTCCTCTATTATTTACTTCTCTTTCTTCTGACCAACACTCACCTGCAGTCAATCCTGCTGGCTGCCAGCCTGCACGTTTATTTCCTGGTTTTTACCTATGAACAAAATAAAAGGAAAGACTTAATTGCAGCCCATGTCTTACTGGGAATCTTGGTTGCCCTGCCCGCATTATATTTTATTTTTCCCCCGGCAGATAGCCAGCTGGATACCCAATTCTGGATGAACCGGTGGAGTATACAGCGGCTGACAGCCTTTGGGCGGGGACCCCTGCAGGCTTTTTTACCCATCCCTGCGTGGTGGAATTATCATTCCTGGAACACACAGTTTTTGATTGAGGCAAGAAATAACTACAGTGTACTTCGCTATATCAACCAGCTTATGGTTCTAACCCTGCTGGCCATGGTATTTTTTATTCTCCGGAAAAATCAGAAAAGCCTGCTACTGTTTGCAACGAACCTCGCATTGACCCTGGTTATTGCAATCTTCGTTATCACCCTGGGGGCTGCCCGGCATGCGGGGTTTTTATATATAGCTTTTATTGCAGCCTGGTGGCTGTATTGCAGTGAAACGGCAGCTGGCAACCGGACCAGGTGGCTGGTGAATATTTTACTGGTCATCCAGTTAATCGGCGGCGCCTATGCGGTTGTAAAAGATATACAACATCCATTTTCAAACGCCTATAGGGTAAAAGAATTATTAAGCAGGATTCCCCCCGGCGAAAAGGCAGTGACCGATTACTGGACACTCAACTCAATAGCAGCCTTTGCTGACAGCTCTTTTTACTCCATCGATCTGCAAAAGGAGATATCTTTTGTTTTATGGAATAAGGAATTGGGAGAAGCTCTCAAAAAGGAACATCGTTATTATGAAGGTGTCCGACACTATTTTCAAAAAGAAGGGATAAATAGGGTGTATATGTTATCCCTTGCTTCACCTATCGCATTTTCAGGAATTGATCCGCAACTGCCAAAATCCTTTCATGTGGAACTGGTAGAAAAAATTGAAGGGGCGATTGAAAAAGCGGGAAATCTTTATTTATACAGGATAAGCAGGTAAAGCTGATCCCGGATTGTAGTACTGTTTTCCCGAAGTATCTAAGGATGTTCTAATTTGGTTCACGCAGATCACGCTGATTTTTATTATAGCCCTTTCAGGGGATTGAGGTTAATACCCGGAGATTACGCTGATTTTTTAGTGCAAACCGGAAATTACGCGGAGTTTTTATTCAAGCGGGATTGAATGGCTTGTTGGTAATATTGCAGGGCCTGCTTCGCAATCGCATCGAATGAAAGAGTCTTTTCAAAGAATTCAATGCAATCATTTGATTCTTTCAGCAAAGGTTTTTCAAGGGTTGCCGAAACCGCTTCAATAAACGATTTCTTATTACCGGTCTGCCATAAGGCACCCAGCTGCCCATTATTTGTCATCATCCTGAAGCTTGGAATATCCGTCACGATCGGAATGCAACCGCAACGCAGGGCTTCGCTGAGGGCATAACCGCTGCCTTCATAATGACTGCCCAGCACAAAATAGTCGGCGCTGTTATAATAGTATTTAATTTCAGTATGAGCAATCGCCCCCAGCAAGTGAACGCTCGCCTTTAAAATTGCGGAGCTGGCCGTTTTCCCCCTTACTTTTTCCAGCAAATCATAATCCCTATAGATCATGTATAGAGAAGCTGATGGATATTCCTGGAATATCACTTCAAAACCATCCAGGATGGTGAGCGGATCTTTATTATTATCCAGTCTCCCCACCCAAAGAAAAACCGGGCTGCCCTGCATGCCTGTTTTTTGCTTTGCAATTGTTCTCTGCATATAAGCGGAATCCCCGCCTTCATCCCTGGTTTCAAAGTTGAAAAACGTTCCTCCTTCCATGACTGGCATTAGTTTTTCGCGACGGACTTTATTATTAAACCAGGATTCACCCTGTTCAACGGTAGTAAAAAAATACCCGTCTGCAATCCTGTTTAAAAAGTTGTGGAGAGACAACTTCAAAGAAGGAATGATTTTCCCGCCATGGTGCTGAATGATGATTGCGGTTTTGTTTTTTAGAATTCTTCGTAAAAAAATTGTTTGGATAGAGAGTGTTAAATGATGCAGATGGACCAGGTCGGCATCCAGGGCGGCGACTTTTTTGAGAAATTTTACCGGAAATTGCCAGGATTTAAAATGCCCGCCCAGGCTGTCTTTTATAAAATGATAGACAACATTATTTCTCTCCACCCGGCTTTCTTTCGAAAAACGGCTGATGACAATAACTTCCTGTCCGGCACGCTGCAAAGCTTCTGCCCAACCGGTGATTGTATAATATTGCCTTAGCATTTCATCTTCTGTGCTTAGGTTGTCGTCGTAAAAATATGTGACCATTGCGATTTTCATCGGCTTAGTGTGGCTCAGGCTCCCGATTAAATAATTGCATCATTTTATTTGCCGTCTCATCCATCGAATAAACCAGGACCGGTTCATATTTTACCAATCCGGCATTCAATAATTCCAGGACTTTATCTTTCATTTCTGCTGCATTCCTTACAATATGCCAGTTCCTGATCTCCTGGTTCATGGGTTTGGTAAAACTGATAACCTGCGAGCCTGCATACAATGCTTCCAGGCAAACAGTGCTAAACCCTTCATAAGAAGAGGGATGAACCAGCAGTTTTGTCCTTTGCATCAATTCCAGCACTTGCTCGCGGGGCAGGGCTCCCGTTAAACGAATATTAGTTTCCAACCCCTGTTTTGTAATCAATGCCTGGAGATTATCTTTCTCTTCGCCTTTGCCACAGATGACTACCCGTATGGTTGGAAATTGCTCTTTTAACTCTTTGGTAAGGTTGACCAGGATATCAAATTGTTTTAAGGGAATCAAGGCTCCCACACCCAACAGGTCGATATCCCTTGCCTGATGGGGGATTGATGAAAAACTGTTTTCGTCAATGGCATTTGGAATAATATACAGAGGCTTTATTCCATGATTCCTGTAAAAATCGTCAGCTGTAAAATCAGAAATTGCAACCAGTTCCGCCGGTTTGGGGCGGATAAATTTTACATAACTATTCATTTTTCTAGCATCCTGTCCGCAGATCCAGGTATGATGACTGATACCATGAAATCTCGCAAAATAACTTCCCACCAGGGCACATTCCTTGCACCAGAAACTCAGGATTCCGTCCAGGTTTTCCCGGCGCCTGAGCCCATTTAATTTCCGCCATATTTTCCACCACAATAGCAGCCGGTTCCATTTTTTGTATCGTGATCCATGAAAACTGCTGACCCGGATGCCATGCCATGCATAATCACTCACAGCATAGGGATAAATAAAACTGAGCACAGTAATATTCCAGTCCGGAAAGTTTTTTTTCAAAGTTTTTACCAGTAATTGCTGGGAAGGAACCCAGTACGTTTCTGATTCTTTTGCCGGGAAAGCCGGGCTGAGGACGACCAGTGTTTTTCCCTTATTGTTCATCCAGCAATAACTTTTTTGTGCTATAGGATAAGCTTTGCTGGTTATGGGTGACCAGTATGATGATCTTGCCGGCCTGCGATAATTGCCTGAAACTCCGGAGCAGTGTGCATTCTGACTCCTCGTCCAGTTCATTGAATGGTTCATCGAGTATGATGAGACCGGCATTTTTATAAAGCGCCCTTGCAATGGCAATCCTTTGCCGTTGACCGCCACTGATATTTTTACCGTTTTCCGTAATCATTTTATTCAAACCTTCCGGCCATATTTCACTTAGTTTATTGATTCCGGAAACTTCGAGGGCAAATGATAAATTTTCATTGTTAAATTTATTTTCCTCAAGCGTGATATTACGGAGAACGGTATCATGAATCAAAAATGATTGCTGTTTAACATAGGCAATTTGAGGCCAGTAATGCCGGATAATTTCTTTGGACACCGGCTTATCGTTGAAAAGGATTTCACCTTTCTCCGCGTCTAAGAATCCAAGCAGGAGGTGGAGAATGGTTGTTTTCCCTTTACCCGAATCTCCGGTAATGACGAGGAAATCTCCTTTATCAACAGAGAGGGAAAGGTTATGCAAAACCTGTTGCTTGTCATAACCAAAGTTTATATTTTTTAATGCCAGGGAATAAATCTCGCCAGGCGCATTTTTCCCAATTATAGTTTCTTTTTGCCGGTCGATGGGGTAGAGGTCATTTACTGCAAATTCATAGGCCTTGATTTGCCCGCTTATATTAATGATCCTGACAACGCCGGGAATGATCTTATAAGCAGCTCCCAGGAAAGCCCCAATGGTTACCAGGTACTCCGCGTCGTTAGTACCGGTCCATTTTGCGATGGAGATCAGGAGGAATAAGCCCAATACGGCAAAAATCTCGATAACCCGGGGAGGCAGGGCCTGCACACTGATCGAATCAAAAAGTGCCCTACTGAACTTTTTACGGGAACTGGTAAAGCGGTCCAGGAAAAAAGCGTTACGACCATAAATATTGCTTTCCACATATCCTTTCAGGGCGTCCAGCAAATGCTGGAAAGAGGTTTCATTGCCTGTTTTGATCAGGTTTCTCGAATGAGAAAGCCGGTTGCGGATGAAATAGAAAATCGTGATTACCGGTGGCAGCAATATGAGCAGTAGTAGCAGGAAGAGTTTTGCGTTGAAAATAAGAATAGCGGTGATCGTTAACAGGATGAGGGTTAGCTGGGTAATGATCTGGGGTATACCTGACAGTATGTATTGGGAGAATTCAAAGGGCTGGAACCCGATCTTACGGATATGAATGGAGGAATCAGTATTTATGAATTCCCCGAAACCTGAATGCTGGTAATTATATAAGTTAAGGCGGGAGACTCTTACCGCCACCGCCGAAGTGAAACTATACCAGGCCCTGGCTACCAACCAGGCAACCAGGTTTTTCATGCCAAATGCAAGAAAGAAAAGAGCGATGATCCACACAGAATCCCTGTTGCCCAGCCAGGCGGGTAAAAAAGAAGGGGCCGGCTGGTTAACGGGTTGTATATAAAACTGGATGATCCATAACAATAATGCCAGCGAGAGGATATCAGCAATACTGATGAAGATATCAAGTATAACAAGTGAGACAAATTTTTTTCTTTCTTTACCATCAAGAACTGCCCAGGTATTGCTAAGTGTTTTCTTCACGAGTTGGGGGCCATACCGGCCTTGTCTAAATTAAACTGGATTTTTGTAAATGCCGGAAAAACTAAACCGGGCAGGCTATTTTACTGCAGGATGCGTAACGGCAGTATCAGTATTTGCCAGTGGCAGTATTTTTTCATTCACCAGTGGCCTGGGAGTAATGACGGGAATTTTGTGTTTCTTACCCTGCTGCATTTTATAGAGTTTGCTGTACTTCAAAAATACCTGGTGGGCCGTGTTGACTGCAATGGTAAAGCCATCTGCCCCATCCAGGAATCCGCGCCTGAGCAAATACCCATTGATAAAAGCCCAGGCGGGTCTAACCAATATCTTGAACCAGGAGCTGCGTTTGCCTGTATTGTATAAGGAGGTGGCGGCAATGGAGCTTAGGCGATTATTTTGCCAGATATGGTCTTCTACGGTATTAAAAGAATAATGAAGAATATCACCCTTTAAGTGCAGCACCGCAAATCCTGGTTGAATGACTATTTTATCATGTGGGTTCAATCCTCCCCATCCGGCGATCCTCCTGTCAAATAACCTGATTTTTTTATCCGGGTACCAAAGCCCGTGGCGGATAAAACGGCCGCAATAATTGGTGCAGCGGTTCATGCTGTAAGCACGGTAGGTAAAGGATTTTTTTGCGTCCAGGATCGAGGCGATCAATGGCTCATCCAGGGCTTCATCTGCATCCAGGCTAATCACATAATGATGGCTGGCCAGTTGGAGGGCCAAATTCTTTTGGCCTATATAACCCCTGAATTTTTCAAAATATACCTGGGCACCCTGTCTGCGGGCTATTTCCACCGTTCGGTCGTTGGAATAGGAATCCAGGACAATGATCTCATCGGCCACTTTTCTGAGCGATTCGATACAACGCCCGATATTGGCTTCTTCATTAAAGGTAATTATGACGGCGGATAGGGGGTGCATATCAGGATGGGTTCTGTTTACCTAATCGGGATAAATGGTTCAATGGTTTGCCGGCATACATAAAAAACGAGAAGAAAAAAGCATAAAAGAAAATGCCCTTGTTTACGTCTAAAATATTTTCCGAAAATGAGACAATCGTTATCAATAGCATCCAGCCAAGAAATAGTATATCCCGGCTCCTGGCCGCCCGTAAAAAACCATAACCTAATGTAAAAAGAAAGACCAGGATTCCGAGGAGGCCGCTTTTCAGCCATATACTCAGGTATTGGTTATGGCTGTTCAGCTCATTCAGGTAGGAATTATAAAGTTTTCGTTCATAGTAAATTTCCTTTAGCAACTTTTTTTCGGTGCCGCTGCCATAACCCAAAACCATTTTCTTCGTGACCAGGTCCCAGGCACAATGCCATCGAATCAGCCTCGGCTCCAGGGACTCATTTTTAATTGATGTATGGGTCAGGTCTTCCCTGAAGCCATACACATATCGTTTCCTGAATGAATCGATCTGAAATATACCTGCGAGTACCAGGCCAATCATTACTATTGAAACGACAATAAACCGGGATCTACGGACCCCCACTCCGATATAGAACGGGACACAGACCAATGCTGCCGCAAGGCCGATTAACACAGACCTGGAAGCCAGCTGCAATAAGCCGGCTGCCAGGACCAGGATGGCGATAATAGAATAAATCCTGTTACGTTTATTTACTTCTTCCAGTAAATACCATACAAAGACCAAAATGGAGAATGCAACATACAGGGAAAGATAAGTGGCATGTATACCGATGGGAGAAGAAAAATTGTGATTAATAAATGCCAGGCTGAATAAAGTGTTTACGGGGAGCTTGTAATAAAGCAAGATACGAAGAGCATCGGCATAGAGATAGAGTAGGGTTAACACGGAACTGTAAGCAAATATTAGCAATAAGTTTTTCCGGTAGCGGGAAAACGGAAAGGTACTAAGTGAAAACACAAGTGGGAAAAGAATAATGGCTAATTGACGCTGAAGATCTTTCCCTGCCTCTGGTAGATCTGGTGACCAGGCGAGACTCGCCAGGTTAATCAGGAATACAGATGCCAGAATTAAATTTTGAAAACAAAAAATGGCTTTTGGAAATAATTTCCGGAGCTGGATCAAAGTATGTAGGATGAAGCTGGCCAGGATAAGCTGACTGTAAAATCTATCGAAGGGCAGGCTAACCAGGAAGGCGCAGCAGTGATAATAGCTGAGCTTATTTGCCGTTGTATCCTCTATGATCAGCAGTTTTTTCATTTCCTTTTTTGGAGATAGCTTTCTTTTACGAGCGATTCATATTGATCAATAATTTTCTCCCAGTTGTAGCATTCAACTATTTTTTTTAGGTTATTGCAGATCATGTCCTCCTTCCTCAGAGCGGTTCTTATGATGGCAGATACATCGTCTGCTTCATTAAAATAATAAGCGTTCTTTCCTGTTACGGCCCGATTAAATGGATTGTCATGGGCCACGATGCAGGCCTGGCTCGCCATGGCTTCCAGGAGGGAAGGATTGGTACCACCAACGCTATGGCCATGAAAATAAAACCGGCAATAGCGTTTCAGGGTATGTAATTTCTCCTGGTCAAAAATTGAACCTGTAAAAACGATATTTTTTTGCGCGTGAAACTTTCTCAGCATTCGTTTCCCGAAACTGGTTTGCGTATTGCCGGTTACTACAAATTTTTCGCTGGTATTGGTTTGGCAAAATCCGTCGAGGATGGTTTCGATATTATTTTCAGGTTCCAGCCTGGCTACCATCAGGTAATAGGAATAAGGGATTAGCCCGGCCTCCTTTACCAGGTCTTCCCTGTCGTTTTCATATATGGTCGCACCATAAGGTATATAGTTTGCCTGCACCCCGTATTTTTCTTCAAGGAGTTGCTGGATTGCGATTGAATCCGCAATGAAAAAATCGCTATGACTGATTGCCAGCTTTTCGGCCCATTGGAGGAATTTCCGCACTGGCTTTGCATATTTGGTTCTCTTCCATTCCAGGCCGTCCATATGAGAAATAATGGCTGGTTGTTTTGGATAAAGCCTGCCCCAGACCGAACTACTGGTATAACCCATCATTAACCACACATCGTAACTGCTCCGGGCTGCATGGCGGATACAGTTCAGGTCGTAGATAAACTGGCCCGCGGTCCCAAGGCTGTTTTCAGGGTCTTTCTGGTGGATGATCCCGACACCATTCCATTGTCTTTCTTTATAGGGATGGCGTTGTGAATTGTAGACTGTTACTTCATGTCCTTTTTTTGCCAGGCCAGGGCCAATGAACGATACGGCCTGTTCATATCCGCCGTAATGGTTGGGAATGCCCCGGGTACCTAATATGGCTATGCGCAGTTTCATCTTTTAGCCAGCACTTTTTGATAAGCTTCCCTGGTTTGCACTGCCGCCTGTTTCCAGGTATAATGGGTTCTTATTTTTTCCTGCAACCGGCTTTTGCAGGGTTGGGATATCGCCATATTGATTGCCTGTAAAATCGAGTCTGGCGAGGAGGGTTCACAGTAAAATGCCTGGTCGTCAAAATAGGAGAAGGCAAAGCCGTTACGGGTGATCACAATCCTGCATCCCATGGCAGCTGCTTCCAGCGAGGCCAGCCCGCAGGATTCATACCAGCTGGGTAATACATGAACGGCTGCACGCTGGTAGTATTCGGTTAACAAAAATTGTGGCAGGTGGTTAATAAACTGAATATTTCCTTTTGCTTCCTTCTTGCAGGCCCTGTAGTATTCCTGCTGGTTAGGTGCAGGATCCCCGACCAATATTAATCGAAAACGGGTTTTGTTGATAGCTTTAATAAGATTTAACTGGTTCTTGATTCCCTCCACCCTCGCTACGCAGAGTATGAGATCATCTTCCCGCTTAACAGGCTTGACCGGGTTAAACAGCTCTTCATTAATACCCAGCGTTACATTGTTTTGAGGAGGTATTTTGGGATAGCGTTTAGTTAATACTTCATATTCATCATCGGAATTGGTTAGTACTAATGCTGCTCTTTCCAGAATCTGTTTTATAGAATTTTCTTGTCCCTTCATTAAATACTGTAACCCGGGTGAATTATCTGTTCCTTTTACCCACCTTGCCAGCGTTTTTGCATACTCAATCCTGCCCGGCGGAAGGAATTGCAATGCTTTTCCTGATAAGCCGTTCCGGTGAAACCTGTCATAATCTGAATAATCAATCCAGATCGGGGTAATAACAAATGGAATCGTAGAAGAATGCAGGTGCCTGCTGATATCTGCCGGCCTGGTGATATTATAGAAATGCAGGATATCGAAGTGATTATATTTTATTTCCTGATTACTGAGTATGATCTCGGTTTTTACACCCAGGCTATTCAGGTGACGGGAGGTTTCCACCACCTGCACGGTATCACCACCTTTGGCGCTGAATAAAGTAGATCTTGTTATGATAGCCGCTTTAATCATGTCTTGTCTGGTAAGATTGTTTCCGGTGTAACCACCCGATAAAAGAGGCAGGGAAAAAACTCAAACAATAAAGCGCATAATTGTCCCAGCGGAAAGGGTAGATGCGGATAGCTTTGGAAAGATGGGTCCTGGCCCTTTGAGGCTGGTAATTATCCACCAGGTATTTTTTCCCGCAAAGTGCATAATAAGCACCTTCCTTGATCCTTCGCTTATCCTGTTTCCGGATAATGTTTGCCAGTTGATTTCCTTCCTTTGTATCAATAGACCTGCTTCGGATGACAGCAGCTTTTAATCGCCGGAACCTTCTTCCTCTCCATTTCTCATCTATCGTGACAGAACCGGGATTAAAGCGAACCTTTATCATTTGCTCGGGCAGGTTGAAAAATTTGCCGTAAGAAGATAATTGAATCCATAAAAGATAATCTTCGAAGTTCAGTGCTGCAACGGCATAGCCCCCTGCTTTCAGGACCGGCTCCTTTTTGTACATCACGGCGGAATGAATAAAAGGACAGGACTTGCTTAGTTGTTGAATTATTTCTTGATGAGTCTGTGATTGGCAATAAAAATTAAAAAGATGTTCCCCACCAGCAGCAATATATTCGGCATTTCCCCCGCAAAGAATATATTCAGGGTTGGCTGTCAGGAATTCCAATTGCCGGGATAGACGGTCAGGTAAACAGATGTCGTCTGCATCAAATCTTGCAATGTAGCTTCCCCTGGCTTGGGCAAGTCCGTTATTGAGGGCCGTGGCCACACCCTGGTGTTCTTGCCGGATCAAGCGGATTCTTTCATCATTGAATGCTTCCACAAACGCGGCTGTCGCATCGTCAGAGCCATCATCAACGACCACCAATTCGAAATCCGCAAAATGCTGGTTCAATACCGATTGAATTGCTTCACCGATATAAGCCGCTACATTGTAAGCTGGCATCAGGACTGTTATGGTTGGGTTCGCACTCATGTTTGGGTCCGACCGGAATTTTCCCTCAAATTCAAAAGCAGTAGTAGTTCAAACAAGATGACGATTGACAATTGTTCAAACCAGTAACCAACCATAAAAGTGAGGGATAGTACTATCAACAAAGGCAATCTGTATGATTTTTTCTGCATGCCCCTGGCAAAATAGCCCAGGTATAAAAAGACAAATGCAAATAAGCCCAGCAGACCGTACTCCGCCAGCAATTGATCATAAACCGAATCGGGACTGTTTACCAGTGAATGAATTTCTTTATCCTTACTGAAATAATTCAGGTAGAGGTTTAGGTGATTATCCCTGAAAGCATCACTAATGTAAACCAGTTGATTGGGATACCCCCCCGCAATGCCGGTACCTGTAGCCCGAAAAGCCAGTTTGGAGGCGAACTGTCCTGTTCCTGCCCCGGTTAGCAGGCGGGAAGGATGTTTTTTTAACCATTGAAAGCTTTGCTGGAAAGCCAGCAACTTTCCGGGTAATTTTTGTTGTTGAGTATGAGTCAGGCTGGTATCAAACGCAGGGATTGTAGCTAACGCAAAATCAATCAGCTGTTTTTGCAAAATAGTTGTATCCTTTTTCCGTTGATAGGCTGCACTGTGAATATTTGCTACCGGGATAAGGGGTTTTTTATTAAACATAACTGCGTCTGCAGCTAATTCCTGGGTTGACACACTTGTAGATACCCTGTTTGCATATTGCTTGCTTTGGTGCAGGCTGTCCAGGTAAAGCATGGCAAATTTCTTTTTACGCTCCTCAGCTGTCAGTACACTGTCGGGATAACTGCTGAGTGAAGGGCGGCCTATATCCGGAGGAATAGTATCAATCTTTTGGTGTGAAAGCTTTTGATAAATGTATTTGATATAATGTTTATTCTGCGGGGAGACTTTGGCCATAAACGTAATGAGCATACAGGCGCAAAGTATAATCAGCGTTTTTTGAATCCTGTTACTTTGAAAAAGAAAAATGAAAAGCAGGGTAATGACAACAACCAGGTTGGTAAAATTACTTGCCGAAAGAAGTATGGCTGCCATACAGGTTAAGACCAACAACCATTTTTCCCTGAAAAGAAAATAGATAAGCCCGGCCCCGCTAATTACAGCATTTGTGGTAGACACATCGAAACTGAGACCCCTGATATGATCACCGGTACCGATAAAATATTTCTGGTTCATTCCCTGGAAAGTATAAGGATTAAGCGATCCTGCGTCCACCATGATCACCAGCAACTGGGCGAATGAAATAATCACATTCAGTAGAAAGAAAAGCTGCACCGTCTGATGGAGTTTTTCCGTACCGGTACTTTGTACAAAACCATAAATAATATAGGCTGCGCCAAGGCTCATCAACCAAAAAACAACGCCGGTAATAATAACCAGGCTGTAAGTACTTGTGAGGGATGAAAAATTGAGTATGAAGTTTACCAGGGCCAGCCCGATCATAATAAGATAGAACCAGCTGAAACGTTGGCGAAGAAAACTACGCCAGGTTTCCATTTTAACATTCAGTACAAGAAACAACAATAATACCACTAACTTGACCACAAGTTTCACGTTCAGAAAAAGTACCAGGAATAGCAAAAGCATCCCATTTACTTTTCCGAAGTAATTCCTGCCAAGCTGATATAGTTGCTTCATTTTCCGGAACGGCTATCTTAAGTAATCTCAATCTTTTTGAGGTTGACCAGGCCAACGATATACCTTATATCGGAAATACACAACTGTTTGGTTGCCAACAGGAGGAAAGAATAAACCGGGAGGGAGATCGCAAGCCTTATCCAGTGTTCATCTGTAAGGAGAAAGGCTGGCACTCCACTTACCAGGGCCGCACCCATGCAAAGCAGGGGTGATAACCAGGTTTCACGGAGCCGGTATAGACCAGTGTATCGGAGATAATTCAAATATTCTGCAATAATGGCCAGCAGGTAGACGAAGGCCGCCCCTTGTGCAGCAAATAAGGGAATACTAACCAGGTCACCTATCAATAAAATAAGAAACGTAAAAAGTGTTATTCGCAGGATCAGGGTCAATTTATTCTGGGCAAACAGGACAGACCAAAGCAGATTATTGATATAAAGAAAGGGGCTGCAGCAGGATAGTAGGAAAAAGACCTTTTCATTAACGGCACCGTATTTATTAACCGTCAGGCTATCAACAAGGGGGGTCCATACCATATTCAGTATAAGGGGAATTGATGTAGCGGCGATCATTTCGAAACGTATCAGCATGCCCAGTTCAGTTTTTCGTTGGGTTAGCTGTCCATCGGGATATTGACCAAAATATTTTGAAAACCGGCTTAATAATATTGGCGCAAGGATCAGCAAGGGCAGGGGGGATAATTCAAAAACTTTATAGGCAAAACTGTATTCGGCCGTGATAGCAGGTGTGGCCAGCAATCCCAGCAAAATCCAATCGATCCTGGCAATTGAAGCATTCAGGAATACTACTCCGGCCTGTGGAAGTGAATCCCTAATCAATTGAATATAATCCCGTAAACCATAGACCTTACTAAAAGGGATCTTTAATAAGTGCCT
>DASUMO010000449.1:0-5850 GCA_036277695.1 Chitinophagaceae bacterium | reverse complement strand
CAGCACCCGGTCCTGCCAGGTCAACGGGCAGAAACAGTGAGTGGACCCACCTGAAGAACCAGGACATTATCATGATGCCGGATAAATGGGAATATCCCTGGTATGCTGCCTGGGACCTCGCCTTCCAATGCATATCAATGGCAGTAGTGGATGCTACTTTTGCCAAGCACCAGCTCTTGCTGGTGATGCGGGAATGGTATATGAAACCGGATGGTCAGCTTCCCTCCTATGAATGGAATTTCAGCGATGTCAATCCGCCGGTACAGGCCTGGGCTGCCATGCAGGTTTACAATATTGAAAAAAAACAAAAAGGCCAGGGTGATATTGTATTTCTGAAAAAGGTTTTTCAGAAACTGCTGATCAATTTTACCTGGTGGATCAACCGGAAGGACGTCAACGGGAATAATATATTTGAAGGGGGTTTCCTGGGATTGGATAATATCGGGGTGTTCAACAGGAGTTTTCATTTTCCCGGTGAAATGCAGCTGGAGCAGGCGGATGGAACCAGCTGGATGGGAACCTATGCGCTGGATATGATGGATATGGCTTTGGAGATCGCCATGCACGATGTGTCATTTGAAGACACGGCAACCAAGTTCTTTGAGCATTTTGTGATGATCGCCGAATCGCTGAACCAGCACGGACTCTGGAATGAGGAAGATAAATTCTTTTATGATGTACTCTGTGTGACAGGGGCCGAGCCAATACCGCTTCGCATACAATCCGTGGTGGGGATCACGTCGCTCTATGCTGTCTCGACTATCAGTAAACAGGTAATGGACAGTCTCCCGGATTTCAAAAAGCGTACAACCTGGTTTGAGAATTTCAGAAAAAACAACCAGCGTTTCTGGCCCAATGAAGAAAGAAGCAAGGATGGAGAAGTGCTGTTATCGCTGGTACCCAGGGAAAAACTAATTGTGCTCCTGGAACGTTTGCTCGACGAAGATGAATTCCTGTCAGAAGGGGGCATCAGGGCCTTGTCGAAATACCATGAAAAGAATCCTTATTCCGTAACGGTGGACGGGCATATTTATACGATCCGCTATGATCCCGGTGATTCAACCTCCGATATGTTTGGCGGAAATTCAAACTGGCGCGGACCGGTCTGGATGCCCATTAATTTTCTCATCATTCAGTCAATAAGAAAGTATGGAGAGTTTTACGGGGATGACTTACTGGTTGAATTTCCCACCCGTTCGGGCATTAAAATGAATCTTACCGGCGTGGCGAATGAACTCACGAAGCGGGTCATCAGTTTATTTGGAAGGGATGAGCAGGGTGACCGTCGTCTTTTTGGCGAATACAGTTGGTTTTATCGCCAACCCGGCAATGAAAAACTGGTGCAGTTTTATGAGTATTTTCATGGAGATTCCGGCAGGGGTCTGGGCGCCAGTCACCAGACTGGCTGGACCGCCCTGGTTGCAGAATTGATCAGTGAATGCGGCGAAACAAGACGAATTATTTAATGCCTTTCATTTGCCTCACCAACACTAATGCCCATTTTATTTTGGCATAACTATTTCATTGAATAAATAAAACCTTCCATGCAAAAAAAATTATTATACCTGCTTTTCCTTGTATTCTTCGCTGCCTGTGCTGAGGTTAGTGAAAAGAAAGATATTACAGTTGACAGTACATTGACCCCGGCAACTGATACTGCACTGGTTATCGCGGATAGTTTATTGCAGGGATGTTATTCCTATATACATGGCAGGGATACAGCTTCGCTTGAACTGGGTTTGGAAAAATCGACTGTTTCGGGCTCGCTCAGTTATAATTTCTATGAAAAAGACCGGAATGATGGAAGTTTTACAGGAGAGCTGCAGGGTGAGCTGTTAAGGGTTTGGTACCTCTACCGTTCAGAAGGCATGATGTCGGTTAGGGAAGAAGTGTGGAAGATACGCCCCGGCCAGTTATGGCCGGCTCAGGGTGAACCGGTCACAAAAAATGATACGACCCGCTTCGCCGACCTTTCAAAACTGAAATTTGACAGCAGCCGGGCCTTTGTAAAAGTGAAATGTGTTATCTAAACTATTTCAATTTAATTCACCAGCCGGTTCATGATCATCATATTGATCGCGGAGCCTGATGAGCTCGGCCTTTAATTCCTGTATTATTTTTTGATGTGACCTCGACCCGATCAGGTTTTTTTGTTCTCCCGGATCTTTTTGCAGGTCATAGAATTCCCATTCGCCCACGGTATAAAAGTAAATCAGTTTATGCCTTTCACCCCGGATAGCCAGGTGCGGTAATACCGTATGATCTCTCACGAATTCGTAGTAGTGGTAGTAAAGATATTTTCTGTCTAAGGATTGTTCTTTCCCCGTCAGCACAGCTTTGAGACTAAGTCCCTGCATCCAGGTCGGAATTTTTACATTGGCAATATCCAGTATTGTGGGTGCAAAATCGATATTCTGAACCAGGGCAGGGCTCACGATGGCAGGACTGATTTTCCCGGGCCAGCGTACGATCAAAGGGGTTTGCATGGATACATCGTAGGCAAAACGTTTGTCGAACCAGCCATTTTCACCCAGGTAGAATCCCTGGTCGCTGGTATAGATGACCATCGTTTTGTTCGCCACCCCGTTTTCATCCAGGTAACTTAATAAACGCCCGATACTTTCGTCAATCGAAGCGATGCAGGCCAGGTAGTCCTGCATATACCACTGGTATTTGTATTTCAGCAGCTCTTTTCCCTTTAATTGTTTGTCGCGTATCAATTTTCCCCGTATCGCATAGATCTCTTCAAACCGGCCGCGTTCTTCTTCGGGCATCCGCCGCATAATAGCCCGGTACGTAGCGATATCATCGGCATCAGGTTTTAATTCGGGAATATCCTTCAGGTATTCAGGATCTATTTTCAGGTCGCCGCAAAGCCGCATATCGGTTAATATGTTCATGGTCTGCTGCCGCCATGCACTGCCCCGGCCGCTTGTATCATTGTAGAGTGTGGCAGGCTCCGGGAAAACTTTGCCGGAAAATTTTTCAAGATGTTTTAAAGCTGGTACAAAATTCCGGTGAGGCGCTTTATGATGAAAGAACAGTGCAAAGGGTTTGCTTTTATTCCGGCTGCTAAGCCAGTTGATCGCATTGTCTGTGAGCACATCGGCCGAATAACCTTTTTCGGTGATCGTATCACCGTTCATCGTGATCATACGGGTATCGAAATATTGTCCCATACCCGGTAATATTTTCCAGTAATCAAAGCCCGCAGGATAGGAATGCAGGTGCCATTTGCCTATAAGGGCCGTTTGGTAACCCGCTTTACTCAATAAGTGGGCGATGGTTGTTTTGGAAGAATCAAATCTTGTGCGGTTATCTTTTACCCCATTTTTATGTGAATGCTGGCCGGTGAGTAAAGTGGCCCTTGCGGGGCTGCAGATTGAATTCCCGACAAAGGCTTTTGTGAAGCGCATCCCTTCTTTAGCCAGGCGGTCAATATTCGGGGTTTGAATGAATTGTTTGTTATAGGCGCTGATGGCGTCATTATCATGGTCATCGCTCATGAGATAAATGATATTAGGGCGTTGCTGTGCGGCCACAACAGATCCCAATAGCAGTCCTAAAAGAAGAGGAGCTTTTCTCATACAAAGCATTAGGATGTCTAATATACATTTTTTGCCAGTTCTATTATGAAAAGGAAGGAGTATAGCGCCGGGATCTTGAATGGAATCGCCCATTAATGGAAGTAAGCCAGCCGGGATCATTTTACTTCAAATAATTCCGCCCAGCGGGTGGTGTAGCGTTTACTGCGCAATTCCTGCCGCATCTTCCAGTCGCGGGTGGTGCCGCTGGAAGCAAATTTGAGCACATCATCCCGCTGGCTGAAATTGATATTATCGATCATATCCATGAGTTTGCGCTCACAATTTTTTTGCTCGCCCAGGAATAAATTGCCCTGGATGGAGTGATCAGGGACAATACCGCTTAACATTACGCCGGCTTTTTTATAGAGGGTTCCTTTCTTAAACAATGAATCTACCAGGGCCAGCGCCGGTTTGATCAGTTCATTGGTAAAAGAAGTAGCTGCCGGCAGGGTGGCCCAACTGGTTTGGGTCGCACCCCGGTTAAAATTCACCGAATAGTTTTCTTCTTTGGGAACAACGAATACGCTGATCATGCTGGCTGCCCCGTGCTGGCGTCTTAATTTTTCAGCGGCCCTGGAAGTATAGGTGGCGACCGCTTCTTTAATATCATTGATATCACCCACAGGGCTGCCAAACATCCGGGTGGTGGCGATCATTTTCTTGTTGACCAATTCCTCTTCCATTTCCCTGGAGGGTTCACCTCTTAATTCCCGGATCAACCGCACACCCACTACGCCACCCAAATGAGTACGGGCAAATTCTTCACTCAGGTTACTGAGCTGGAAGGCATCGTAGATACTCCATTGCTCATTTAATTTTTTAGCATAGCGATTCCCCACGCCCCAGATATCGGCAACAGGTGTATTGCGCAAGGCCGGGATGATTTTTTCTTCCGTATCAAGAATCATCACACAGCCGCTTCTTTCTTTGTCTTTTTTAGCAAGCCGGTTGGCCAGTTTGGCTAAAACTTTTGTGGGGGCTACTCCTACCGAAACTTTGATTCCTGTCCATTCTTCAACGGTTTGCCGGATCTCCTTTGCTATAATGGGTAACTCCTCGGGCGAAAACATATCCAGGTCCAGGAAGGCCTCATCCACGGAATAAACTTCTACATTCTTTTTTCCAACCAGTTTACGCAGTGTTTCCATGACCCGCCAGCTAAGGTCACCATATAAATTATAATTCGAAGAGAATACCGCAATGGAATATTTGTTGATCAGGGGTTTGGCCAGGAAATAAGGGCCTGCCATTTCCACGCCGAGTTTTTTCGCCTCGTCGCTGCGGGAAATAATGCAGCCATCGTTATTGCTTAGCACAACCACCGGTTTCCTGTCGAGATGAGGTTGAAATAAACGCTCGCAGGAACAATAGAAATTATTACAATCAACGATAGCTTTCAATGCAGGATAATTAGAGTGACACGATCAGGGAATCAGCGAATGAATGGTATATACTACAACCCCCCACACCGTAAAATCACTGAACTCTGCCAGGTTGATGGTTTTATAACGGTTGTTCTCTGGGATCAGGAAGGCCGAGGAAAAATTTTTCTGGAATCGCCTCACCAGCAATTCCCCGTTCAGGATAGCAACAATGATCCGCCCGTTCTCCAGTTTTAATGAACGGTCTACGATCAGCACATCATTGTCAAATATGCCGGCCTCCCGCATGGCATCGCCCTTCATCCGGAAAAAATAAGTGGCTGGTTTGTTGCGGATCAACTGCTCATTCAAATCGATCCCCCTTTCCATATAATCATCTGCAGCGGCGCCAAAACCTGTGGCATTGGCAGTCCTCACTTCCTGCTGCGTAAATTGTTTGGAACCTTTATAGGCAGCGCCAAAAAATTCTTCCCCTTCCATAAAAATATTTTTGGTAAAGCTAAATAATTTAGTAAATTTATGCTAAGAAAATGGGTAAGTATTTTTTTGGACATTAAAAGGATGGGCTATGGAAACGTTCGTTAATACCATACCCGGTTACCGGGTAAATGAATATTTATTGGTCATGCGTCCGCATCAGGACTTGTGGAACCGTATCCTGAAAATCAAAGATGATTTTTCCGTGAAATTTAAATCGGAACAGGCTAAATGGGGCAAGCCCTATCTCACGCTGGCGACTTTTAACCAGTACGCGATGATGGAGGAAAGAATTATTAACCGGCTCAGGACCATTGCTATGGGAACAACGCCGTTCAAAATAGAGTTAAAGGATTTCGGCAGTTTTCCTTCGCATAGCATTTTTATTGCTGTTACCACCAAGT
>DASUMO010000448.1:0-9036 GCA_036277695.1 Chitinophagaceae bacterium | reverse complement strand
CTTGCGACCCTGGATAAAGGCATGGGTCACGTTGCTGGTCCGCATATCCAGTATGTCGCCGTCGCTGACCACGATATTGGCATCCTTGCCCGCTTCAATACTCCCTGTTTTATCTCCCATGCCCATGATCTTCGCTGCATTCAGGCTGATCGCTGCCAGGGCCTCTTCTTTACTTAAACCATAAGCCACGGCAGTACCGGCATTAAAAGGAAGATTGCGGCCCCGGGTTTGCGCATCATCATCGGATATCGCAAACAAGACCCCGGCCTTCTGTAATAATGCAGCCGTTTTATAAGGTTGGTCCACGTCATCATCTTGAAGAGTAGGCAGGCTATGCGGTTGCTGCAGTATAACAGAAACATTATTTTGCTTTAGCAGGTCGGCCACTTGCCAGCTGTCGCTTCCACCAACAATCACCACATCAAAACCAAAATCTTTTACAAAATCCAGCGCCACCAGGATTTGACGGGTCGTATTGGCATGCACATATAGTTTCTGTTTCTTGTCAAACAAACCCTTTACAGCCTCGAATTTCAGGTTTGTTTCATCATGCTTGGTTTCGCCGTGATAGGCCTTTGCTTCCCGGAAAAAACTCTTCATCCTTTCCACCTGTTCCAGTCCTTCTTTAACAGGATCTGCCGGTGGTTGCTGCGGACCACCACCTCCGCCGCCAAATCTACCAAAACGGGGTGAGGTCATCAGCGTGGGCATGTAAAAATGAACACCGGCATCCGTTTTATAGGCGGCATCTTCCCAGTTCCAGGCATCCAGTTGCACTACCGAAGAAGTGCCCGCGATCAAGGTACCCTGGGGAACCACATTCGCCAACAGGATACCATTGGACCGAAGTGTATTGATTACTTTTGAATCCGTATTATAAGCAACAATCGACCTGATGTTGGGATTCAACTCCCCCATTTCTCTCACATCGGAAGTGGAGCGGATGGAACTGACTTCGACCAGACCCAGGTTGCTGGTGGGCAGTACCAGGCCGGGGTAAACATGTTTACCACCCACGTCAAAAACCTGGACATCGCCGGCAGGTACAGGCAGGTTTGTACCTACCTCTTCAATTTTACCATCCTTGATTTTGATTGTGCCATTTTCAATCACTTTTCCATTGCCGACATGGATTGTTGCATTCTTTATAAAAATCAAACCTACCTGTGGTTTTGCCGGCAACACTGTTTCCTGTGCCTGGCTGATGGAAAAACATAAAAGTGAAAAGGCTAAAAATATTTTTTTCATTGCCTGAATTTTAGTCGTTAGAAATTTCGTCTGCATCAATGACCAGCAAACCATGGCTATGTCCATGGTCATGGCAGGTATGCATGATCTGGTAACTGGGTTGAGCCGGTATAGTAGGAGCACCGCTTCTTTTCTCACCATTCAATTTACGCACCAGCCTTAGCCTTTCGGCATCTACCTGCTTTTGCAGTTGCTCATCTTTCTGGCGATCAAAATAAATAGTTCCATCTACAATTGTATAAAGGGATTTGGCGTAGATGCTCAGTGGGTTATCACTCCATACTACCACATCAGCATCCTTACCCGTTTTCAGGCTTCCTACCCTGTCATCAACATGCAACATTTTCGCCGGGTTCAGGGTCACCATTTTCAACGCTTCTTCCTCGGTAACTCCCCCATATTTGACAATCTTGGCGGCTTCCTGGTTCAGGCGACGGGCCATCTCGGCATCATCGGAATTAATGGCTACATTCAATCCTACCCGTTGCATGATCGCCGCATTATAGGGAATCGCATCTTCCACTTCCATCTTATAGGCCCACCAGTCAGAAAAAGTAGAGGCATTGGAACCGTGTTCTTTCATTTTATCTGCCACTTTATACCCTTCCAGGATATGGGTAAATGTATTAACTGTATATCCCATCCGGTTAGCTACCTCCATGGCACTATTGATCTCGCTTTGTACATAGGAGTGGCAGGTTATAAATCTTTTCTTGTCCATTATCTCTACCAACGCATCCAGCTCCAGGTCACGACGGGGAGCCAGGGCTCCTTTTTTATCTTTTAATGCATTATAATCTGCCCAGGCTTTTTTATAATCTTTAGCGCGGGTAAATGCATCCACCAGCACCTGTTCAACTCCCATCCGGGTGTCGGGATAGCGATTATTCCCCTGGGTAAAAGCCGACCGCTTCACATTTTCACCCAAAGCAAATTTGATCTGGCCATCCCAGTTTTTAAATTTCATTTCATCGTCACTGGCTCCCCAGCGCAACTTGATCAATTGCGTTTGCCCACCGATCACATTGGCCGAACCATGCAGGATATGCGATGTTGTTACTCCTCCGCTCAACTGCCGGTAAATATTTATATCATCCGGGTTCAGGTTATCTGCAATCCGGACCTCGGAAGTAACGGACTGGCCTCCTTCATTAATAGATGCCGCCGCGATATGTGAATGCTCATCAATAATTCCGGGCGTAACATGTTTGCCGGTGCCGTCAATTACCTTGACCCCCGCTTCGGGAAGATTTTTTCCCAGGCCGGCAATTTTACCGTTCCGGATCAGTACATCCGCATTTTGAAGAACGCCATCTTTTTCATTGGTCCATACTGTTGCATTTTTTATAAGAATATTTTCCTGCCTGGGTTGTTGTCCTTCTTCCCAACCAAAAGGCATAAAGGGAAAACTGACTTTTCCTATAACCGGCATTTCTTTTTTCTTGCTGGTATCGGGTTTGGGTTCCGCGACTTTTACCAGACTGGCTGTCCATGTAATTGAATTTCCCAAAGAATCAGTACCCGTTCCATTCCATTCGGTTCCATAGCTTATGCCACTAAGCCTGGTGGCGGTGGCTGGTAATGTTTGATCCGGACCACTGCCTCCCCGGCCGGGGAAACCTCCGGAAGGTCTTTGCATTCCATCGGGTTGTTGCCCGGAACTCACGGAGGGTCTTGTACGACGTGTCATGGGTGCATAGCTGAGTTTCACCATCTTTCCATCATGACTGAATTTGTTGTTCAGCGTATCCTTGCCATACATCGTCAGGGAACTGGCGCTTTTTACTTCCAGTGTATAGGTTTCTTTGCCATTGATACCATTGACAGTTAATGCGTAAGTGCCGAGTGCGTCAGCGAGGGCATCATCTTTCACTACATATTTGATTCCCTGAACCCAATTCTGGTAGATGGTTGTTTTTTCGTTGAAAAGCGGTCCCGAGCTAATTAAAAAGTTGGCCCATTTGCCCGCATCAATACTGCCCACCTGGTTGTAGATACCTAATACCTGGGCCGGAGTTTTTGTCAGCGCCTCGATCACTTTATTCTCACTCAATCCATATTCCATAGCCTTACGAAGATTGGTCCAGAACTGGCTAACGGTACGGAGATCGGAAGTGGTTAAGCAAAATGGAATCCCGGCTTTTTCAAAAGCGGCCGGGTTAGTGGGTGCCAGTTCCCAGTGTTTCATATCATTTAGTGAAACAAAACGGGCGTCATTGGGATCTTCCACATCCATTGCCTGGGGATAGTTTAAAGGGAGGATAAAAGTGGCATTGGTGGCTTTCATTTCCCGGATCCGCTGGTATTCATTTTGACCGGCTTTAATAATGTATTGCACACCAAACTCGTCGCCTATCCTGTCGGCTCGCAGGTTATTCCATTTATCATTGGCTTCAAATATCTGGGGCAAACCCTGCACATCGTTCCAGGCCTGCAGGCTAAGATTTAATCCCTCCCGGGCTGGTTTTGATTTATACCATTGCGCATCAAGATAGGATTGGCGCAACAGGGCTATCATTCCCATCATGGAACCCGGGTAGCTTTGGGTGGAAGTACCTTTATTAAACGAATAGTGTGCCGAGGCTTTTTCCTTAATTATAACAAGGTTCTCTTTTTCGTTGGCCAGGGTAACCACGGTACCTGTACCGCGCGCAATACCGTCCCTTACATGAGATAATACCGTACCGAAACCGGCTTCCCGTAAAGGCTTGGCTTTTGTTTCATCAACAGTGAAAACTTTGTAAGCATCCACATCACTTTTAATGGCCTGGTTCCAGCCATAAGCACCTTTGGTAGCGGTGGCAAGTTGCGGTGGCTGGGCGAAACTAAATTGCCCCCCACCCGCACCGGTTGGGCGTTGCGCCTGGGCAATGCCATAATCCGCATAGATATCAATAAAGGATGGATAGATATACTTGCCTTTACATTCAATGACAACAGCACCGGCTGGCGGCTTTACGGAAGACCCGACAGCTGTGATTTTCCCATCCTTAATTACAAGTGTGGCATTACTTAATGTGGTAGAAGCATCTCTAACTATGGTTGCATTTGTAAAGGCATAGTGCCCGTGCCGGGGATCGGCCACACCATTTTCCGGGAAACTGGGTTGAGCCCGGAGATGAGTTGCTAGGGAAACCATTGCCAGCACAAACACCAATTTTACCTGGAGTTTGGTCTTTCTCATTGCAGAAAAAATTTTTGAATTAGATGTTTTTTCTCAGTGTTCCTTGCGTGATAGACGAATATAAACGAAATGCAGGAATTTGAAATTCCTCTTTTACAGGCGGTGGCATTTTGCTGAACTTGGGTTGGCAACAAACTTTGTTACCTTTGACATTCTTAATTTGATTTCTATATGGCAGCAGCCCGATCCCTGATAGCGATGCCTGATTTTACCCTATCCCCCCGGATCGACCAGGTCGGAGTGGAAGAAAGAGCCTCCCGTTTTACCAAGAGAAGCATTAAAAAAGAGTCCAAACTGAATGGATTGAAGTTGGTTTTGAATATGATCGACCTGACTACCCTGGAAGGAAAAGACACCGATGGGAAGGTGAAACAACTTTGTTACAAGGCCATTCATCCACATGATTCCGTCCCGGACTTGCCTTCGGTGGCAGCGATCTGTGTTTATCCTTCTATGGTCCGGGTGGCCAAAAAAGCCCTGGGCGATTCAGGCGTTAAAGTAGCCTCCGTTGCCACTGCCTTTCCCAGCGGCCAGGCTCCCCGCGATGTGAAAATCCGGGACACTAAATACGCTGTAAACGAAGGAGCCGATGAAGTGGATATGGTTATCAGCCGGGGTAAATTCCATGCGGGTGAATACAATTTCGTTTTCGATGAAATCGCGGCTATCAAAGATGCCTGCGGCCCGGCCCGCCTGAAAGTGATACTGGAAACCGGTGAACTGGGAACATTTGACAAGGTTCGCCGTGCCAGTGATATCGCCATGCACGCAGGGGCGGATTTTATTAAGACATCAACAGGCAAAATTCAGCCGGCGGCTACGATGCCCGTAACACTGGTAATGCTGGAAGCTATCCGTGACTTTTATTATAAGACCGGGAAAATGATCGGGATGAAACCCGCCGGAGGCATTTCCAAATCCAAACTGGCCCTGCATTACCTGGTTATGGTAAAAGAAGTGCTGGGAGAAGACTGGCTAAATAATGAATGGTTTCGCTTTGGCGCCAGCAGCCTGGCCAATGATGTACTGATGCAGATCGTTAAAGAACATACAGGTTTGTACCAGTCCGCCAATTATTTCAGCGTAGATTAAAATAAAGAAAAAAGCGTCTCCAAAAAACGTCTTTCAACGTTTATTGGCTGCCCTAAAAAAATAAAAAATGCCAGCAACAAAGAAAAAGTCGTCTCCCAAAAAAAATACCATCAGGCTCAAATTTGATACTACCTGGTCCTATGCCCCGGCTCCTGAAAGCAAGAGCGCAGCGACCATCCTTAAACAATATGACCTTTTTATTAACGGTGAATGGCAAAAACCCCTGAGTAAAAAATATTTTGACAGTATCAATCCGGCTAACGAAGAAAAACTCAGTGAAGTAGCGGAGGCTGGCGCCGCCGATGTAGATAAAGCGGTAGGAGCTGCCCGCAATGCTTATGAAAAAGTATGGAAAAAAATGCCGGCTAAAGAGAGGGGTAAATACATTTATCGCATTGCCCGGATTATACAGGAAAAAGCAAGGGAACTCGCCATTATTGAATCCCTGGATGGAGGCAAACCCATTCGTGAAAGCCGGGACTTTGATGTTCCTACTGCTGCCAATCATTTTTTTTATTATGCCGGCTGGGCCGATAAGCTGGATTATGCTTTCCCTAACCGCCAGGCTGCGCCACTTGGTGTTGCCGGGCAAATTATACCCTGGAATTTTCCCCTGTTAATGGCGGCCTGGAAAATTGCTCCTGCCCTTGCTACCGGCAATACTGTTGTATTGAAACCGGCTGAAACCACTCCATTAACAGCTTTAAAACTGGCGGAAATCATCGAGGAATCCGGTCTACCCCCAGGCGTTGTCAATATCGTTACAGGCGCAGGCAGCACAGGGGCAGCGATTGTGAATCACCCTGGCATTGATAAAATCGCCTTCACCGGTTCTACCGAAGTGGGCAAGATCATACAACGTGCTATTGCGGGCACGCATAAAAAAGCCACCCTTGAATTAGGAGGTAAAGCTGCCAATATCATTTTTGAAGATGCCCCGATTGACCAGGCCGTGGAAGGCGTGATCAATGGGATTTACTTTAACCAGGGTCATGTTTGCTGTGCCGGTTCAAGATTATATGTACAGGAATCCGTAGCCAAGGAAGTGATACGCAAATTAAAAGACCGTATTGAATCGTTGATCGTTGGAGATCCGCTGGATAAGAATACGGATATCGGTGCCATCAATTCCCGCCAACAACTTGACACCATCCATAAATACCTGGCAATCGGTAAAAAAGAAGGAGCTGAAATATATGAAAGCTCCTGTTCGCTTCCGGGCAAAGGATTTTTTTGCCGGCCTACTTTATTTACCAATGTTGCACAAAGTAACCGGATAGCACAGGAAGAGATCTTTGGACCTGTATTGGCGATTCTCACATTTCGTACGGATGATGAGGTGATTGAAAAAGCGAATAATTCTCCCTATGGGTTAAGTGCGGGGGTTTGGACGGATAAAGGTTCCAAGATTTTTAATATGACCCGCCGCATGAGGGCTGGCGTGATTTGGGCCAATACCTTTAATAAATTCGATCCCAGTTCACCTTTTGGTGGCTATAAAGAAAGTGGTTTTGGAAGAGAAGGTGGTTTACATGGGTTGCAGGCTTATGTGGAGTTGAAGGGGTAGGTTGTTTGATTGTTTCACGATTGATTGTTTGACTGATCAAAAAATTTTGTATGGGAAAAACGCTGATAAAAAAATCGCCGTTGAGCATCAGTGAAAATGGTTTGGAAAAATCAAGTTCGCCAAAAAGGCTGGAAGTACTGAAAACCTATAAAATATATATCGGCGGGCAATTCCCCCGAACCGAATCCGGTCGTTATTATATCCCAACGAATGAGGCTGGGGAAAAGTTGGCAAATATATGCCTGAGTTCGCGCAAAGATTTTCGCGATGCTGTTGTGGCTGCCCGGGGTGCTTTGGGTGGCTGGGCAGGCAGGGCTGCCTTTAACAGGGGTCAGATCCTTTACCGTATGGCTGAAATGCTGGAGGGAAGAAAAGCCCAGTTCATTGAGGAATTGAAGCGACAGGATTCCGGCAAAGCAAAGGCAGAAAAAGAAGTGGTGCTCGCAATCGAACGCCTGATCTATTATGCCGGTTGGTGTGATAAATTTCAACAGGTGTTTAGTGCTGTGAATCCCGTTGCGAGCTCTCATTTCAATTTCTCAGTACCCGAACCCATGGGTGTGGTTGCTATGATCGCTCCACAGGGAGATTCCCTGCTCGGTTTGGTATCCCTGGTTGCCCCTGTAATTGCAGGGGGAAATACCTGTATCATCCTGGCTGCCGAAACCAAACCGCTTTGTGCAATCACTTTTGCCGAAGTCCTGAACTCCTCCGACCTCCCGGGAGGCGTTGTGAATATTTTAACAGGCAGACCCTCAGAATTAGCCAGTTGGTTCGTTGATCATATGGATGTGAATGCAACCATTTATTGTGAAAATGATTCCGATATAAAGAAAATGATGCGGGAAAGATCAGCACTTAACCTGAAACGCATCTTTTTTTATGACCAGGTGAATTGGTTGAGTGAGAAAGGTCATTCGCCATATTTTATCATGGACACACAGGAAATCAAAACCACCTGGCATCCTGTTGAAAATATTGCCGGATCCGGTGGCGGTTATTAATAAAAATTGGTAAGATATTTGACCTGATATGCATATGAAAATAGTTTTTGCCTTGGCTTCCCTTCTGCTCACCATTGTCCTGAATGCCCAGGACACTACCTGGAAGAAATCCACTGATACTAATTCGGTTGTCGTACACAAAGATCCAAGGCTGGATATGCTGGTTAAAAAACAGATCCAAATCAATGAAGAAACCAGCCGGGAAAATCGCCGGGTGGCCAAGGGATGGCGCTTAATGGTCATTACCACCAACAAACGCGACGAGGCCATTGCTGCTAAAACAAAAGTTTATACCTATTTCCCGGAGCTCAAAGCCTATATGTGGCATCAATCCCCGTATTACAAACTCAAAGTGGGAAATTTCAAAGAACGAAAAGAAGCAGAAGATTACCAGAAAAAATTGAATGCCTTCTTTCCCAAGGGTGTTTATATCATGGCGGATAACGTAGAAGTGAAACAGGAAAAAAGAGATGAAGAGATCAAACCCTGATAACTCAATCCGGCGCTGCCCCCTTTTTATAATTCAAAATGCAAAAGTCAAAAGCTAGAAGCTTTCCTCACCATTCCCCATTCACCATTCACTATTCACCATTCACCTTCCCTAAGTAGCATGGCGTAGCTTACCAAATAGTATCATAGAACACATAGATACACATAGTTTTCTCTACGCTCACCCTTTAAAATTCAAAACTCAACGACTCATAACTCCCGACTCACGACTCACGACTCACAACTCACGATTCACAAATCCTTCCCGTATTTTTGAGCCATGCAAGCAAGAATCAAAGCATTGGCCAAACAATTTGCTCCTGACTTCATCAATATCCGTCATCACCTGCACGCGCATCCTGAATTAAGCTACCAGGAATTTGAAACTTCAAAATTCATACAGGGTTTTTTATCCCAACAGGGTATTCCCTTTGCAATTATGGCGGATACCG
>DASUMO010000447.1:0-11790 GCA_036277695.1 Chitinophagaceae bacterium | reverse complement strand
TGATCTCTTCCAGGATAACCGTATCTGCGGGTACAAGATCAAGTGTAACCGGGAACATGCTTCGTTGGGTGGCGATGGGTTTATCCTGGCTGGCTTTTTTCATTTGTTCATAGAGTACCCGTTCATGGGCAGCCTGTTGGTGCACCAGCAAAAAATTATTTTTACCAGGCACAATGATATAGGTATTCAGCAGTTGGCTGAGTGCTATATCATCCTCCATACCGCTGGACCGGTCAGCAGGCGTTTCTTCAGGATTAATTGCTGGTGCAGGCGGAAGCCCAGCACCCGCTTCAGGACTTTGGTAAAATTCCTTCCAGTGTTTCAGTTCACTTCTTGTTCCGGGTTCTATAAAATGCGCCTGGTTTTTTTGCGTAAAACCCTTGTAAATCGTTCCGGCAGCGGCGGCTGATCTTTTTTCTTCTGTAAAAGGTTGCTGAATGGAGGGCAGTTGCTGGATCGAAGCATCCAGGTCGAAATCAAGGGTAGGGGTTATGCTGAACTGTGCCAGCGCGTGTTTGATCGCGGCCTGCACAAAAGCATAGATGATCTTCTCATCCTCGAATTTGATTTCCTGTTTGGTAGGGTGCACATTCACATCCACCTGGGCCGGGTCCAGGTCAATAAAGAGCACATACATCGGGAAGCTGTCGGAACTGATCATTTCCTGGTAGGCATTCATCACCGCATGGTTCAGGTAAGGGCTTTTAATAAATCGGTTATTGACAAAAAAATACTGGTCGCCCCGGGTTTTCTTGGCTGTTTCCGGCTTGCCAACAAAACCGTATATATTCATGTAATCGGTTTCTTCCTTTACCGTAACCAGTTTTGCATTATAATGATTGCCCAGCAACTGGATGATGCGTTGTTTCAGGCTTCCCGCCTCGAGATGAAATAATTGCTGGCCGTTTTGTGTAAAAGAAAAAAATATAGGGGGGAATGCAAGGGCTACCCGCGTAAACTCATCTACAATATGCCGCATTTCGGCGTTATTGCTTTTTAAAAAGTTCCGCCGTGCAGGAACATTGAAGAATAGGTTTTTCATAGCAATGCTGGTGCCGGTAGGGGTAGCGATGAGTTCCTGTTTCTTTACCACGCTGTTATCGATCTCGATATAGATACCGGCCTCTTCATCGGCCTGCTTGGTTTTTAGTTCCACCTGTGCCACGGCAGCGATGGAAGCCAGGGCTTCACCACGGAAACCCATGGTCCGGATCTGGAAGAGGTCTTCAATACTTTTTATTTTAGAGGTAGCATGCCTTTCAAAGGACATTCGGGCATCGGTCTCACTCATGCCGCTGCCATTGTCAATTACCTGGACCAGCGATTTGCCCGCATCATTGATGATAAGTTTAATTTCTGTGGCCCCGGCGTCCACCGCGTTTTCCAAAAGCTCTTTGACGGCACTGGCGGGTCGCTGTATTACTTCGCCGGCCGCAATCTGGTTGGCAATATTATCGGGTAAGAGGGTAATGCTATCCGCCACGGGTCCTGTTTAGCCGCCAAAATTAACGATTTGCCTGTCTAAGACCCGCTTTTTTCCAAACATGCTAAAGGAAGTCATGAGATCAGTGATGAATCGAGATAAATTTGTTGCCGGTGCGGCTTAATTAGTACAACCATTAACAGATCCTTTCCCTCAAATAAATTAATTTTAGACTTCTTTTTTCATTCCCTAAATGACTTGTCATGCGGCTATTCAAACCGGTTTTATTGGCTTTATTCCTTGCTCCCCTGCTGATCAATGCGCAATCAAAAAGCAGGCTTTCAGCAAAGCATTGGACCGATAGCGTTTTCAATAGTCTCAGCGAGGACGAAAAGATCGCCCAGTTAATGGTTATCCGGGCGCATTCAAACCTGGGCCCGGAGCATGTGGCCAAAGTGGTGAATGATATCCAGAAATATAATATCGGGGCGGTTTGTTTTTTCCAGGGCGGGCCGTTACGGCAGGCTCATCTTACCAATTATTACCAGGCCATAGCCAAAACCCCAATTATGGTGACCATCGACGGGGAATGGGGACTGGGTATGAGGCTGGACAGTGTAATTAAATATCCATACCAGCTTACCCTGGGTGCCCTGGATGATCAGAACCTGGTGTACCGGATGGGACTTGCGGTGGGTGAACAATGCAAGCGGATCGGCGTGCACGTGAATTATGCTCCCGTGGTAGATATTAATAATAATCCCAACAACCCCGTTATCGGTTATCGTTCTTTCGGTGAGGACAAACAAAAAGTCGCTGATTTTGGGGTTGCTTATATGAAAGGCATGCAGGATGCCGGAATCATGGCCTGTGCCAAGCATTTTCCCGGTCATGGCGATGTGGATGTGGATTCACATTTTGATTTACCCAGAATAAATAAGAGCAGACAGGAACTGGATTCCATGGAGCTGTTACCCTTTCGCGCCATTTTTGACGCAGGTGTGGGCAGTGTTATGATTGCTCACCTTTATATACCCTCTATAGACAATACAACAAATAAAGCCACTTCTATTTCCCGGAATAATGTTACCGAGCTCCTGCGCAGGGATTTGGGTTACCAGGGATTGACTTTTACGGATGCGCTGGAGATGAAAGGGGTGGCCAAATATTTCCCGGGTGGAACGATCGCCGTGGAAGCCCTGATAGCAGGAAATGATATGTTATGTTTGCCGGAAAGTGTTCCGGAATCTATTATCGCTATTAAAAATGCCATTGCTGAAAAAAGACTGAGCTGGGATGATATCAATGCAAAAGTGAAAAAAGTGCTGGCTTCCAAATACCAGTTGGGGCTGCACCAGTTAAAACCCGTTGACACGAATAACCTGCTCCGGGATCTGAATGCTAATACAGATGCCATTCGCCAGGAAGTGGCCGAGCGGAGTATCACTCTTCTTGCCCAGGCCAGTAGTAAAACCGTTCCGGGAGATTATGCCGATATCCCCATAGTAAATAAAAAGAAAGTTGCCTACCTGGGACTGGGCCTTACGGAGCTGAACACTTTTGGTAAAAGAATGAAGGCCGGGCTGGATGCGGAAACATTTTTACTTTCTTACAAGGAAGGCCAGGATAAAGCCGATGAAATTTTTAAGGAATTAGGCAAGCAGGGGAAATATGACGCCATTATAGTGGGGGTTCATAATTATTCTCTCAAACCCATGGATAATTTTAATATCAGCCCGGTAGCGCTGGATCTTTATAGGAGGCTGAATTCAAACCGAACCATCACGCTGACTTTTGGCAATGTGCTGGCCACAAAAAATTTCTGTGATGCCTGGACCCTGGCAGCTTGTTATCAGGACGATGAAATAACGCAAAATGCCGCAGCAGACCTTATCAGCGGAAAGATTGTTTCAAAAGGAAGATTACCCGTTTCTGTTTGCCAGTTTAAATATGGCGATGGTATAGTGCATGGCGGAATCAAACCGGCCAGGGCTTCCATTTCCACGGAGCCGTTGGAGAAAATAGATTCAATAGTCAATGATGCAATAGCGCAGAAAGCATTTCCGGGTTGCGTGGTGCTGGCAGCGCATAAAGGCGAGATCATTTACCATAAAGCCTTCGGGAATTACGAATATGAAGATTCAAAACCAATCAACCGGGAAAGCATTTTCGACCTGGCTTCTGTAACCAAGGTATCGGCAACTACCGTTTCAGTGATGAAACTGTACGAGCAGGGTAAACTGGAGCTGGACAAAAAGCTTGGGGATTATCTTCCTTGGGTTCGGGGCACAGACAAAGCCAACCTGGAAATTGGAGATATTTTATTGCACCAGGCCGGTCTTGTTCCTTTTATTGCTTTTTATAAAGAAACGATCGATCCGGCTACCGGTGTGCCCAGCCCGGCAATCTACTCCAGTCAACCCAGTGAGGTTTATTCGATAAGGGTGGCTGAGAATATTTATTTAAGAAATGATTGGCGGGATACTATGTATAGTCGTATACTGAATAGTCCGCTGGGGCCCAGGAACAAGTATGTATACAGTGATAATGATTTTATTTTCCTGGGTAAAATTGTGGAGCAACTCAGCGGCATGAGCCTGGACCAGTATGTACAAAAAACTTTTTATAACCCGATGGGGATGATGACCACCGGTTTCAGGCCCCGGGCACGTTTCCCGGTGGAAAAAATCGTTCCTACAGAAACCGAAAAACATTTTCGTCGCCAGACGACGCAAGGCGATGTGCATGATGAAGGGGCTTCTATGTTCGGCGGGGTGGCTGGCCACGCTGGTTTGTTTTCCAATTCCTATGACCTGGCCATGCTTTACCAGATGTTGCTGAACGATGGCGAACTCAACGGGGAACGATACCTCAAACCGGAGACCATCAAGCTATTCACTTCTTATGGCAGTAAAACCAGTCGCCGTGGATTAGGATTTGATAAACCTGAAAAGGATAATAAGATCCGGAAAGACCCTTATCCCTCCTCGCTGGTTTCCGCACAAGCTTACGGTCATACCGGGTTTACCGGTACCTGTGTGTGGGTTGACCCGGCTTATGATATAGTCTATATCTTTTTATCCAACAGGGTTTATCCTACCAGGGATAATAATAAATTATCGCAATTACAGGTAAGAGGAAAAATCCAGGATGCCATTTACCAGGCCCTGGGTATATGAATATAGCTAAGAGGGAAAGGAGGTAAATGAGATAAAATAGCTTAGACTCTTCTCTTACTTCTTTAAATATTATTTTTTACGGGGCTGATTCGGATTACCCTGGTCTTGCCCGGGTCCCTGTCCTTTTTGCGGTTGTTGACCGCGTTGGGGTTGATTACCCCGGCCCTGTTGTCCTTTTTGCTGTTGACCGCGCTGGGGTTGATTGCCGCGACTTTGTTGACCTTTTTGTTGGCCGCCACCCTGGGACCTGGGTTGTTGTTGCTGTTGCGGGGGCCTGCTCTTTTGTTTCTGTTGTTGTCTTTTTTTATCTGCGGCCTTGTCCAGGGTACGAAGGCTGATCTGCCCTACCAGTTCTACAAACTGTGTTTCCGTTTCCTTAGGTCTTGCTGCACTCAGGTCTACTGCTTCCAGTTCGTCGGGGATTACTCCCTGCTGGTTCAATGATTTTATTTTCTTGACCCTTTCGATAGTGAGGGGATATTGTTTATTACTGTCAGGAAGTGAAAACCACATCAGGTTTTTAAAAATATCCTTTTTAATCAGGAAGGCATTGCCCTTGGTTACTTGTATGGTATCGCAATTTTCGGGAAAATGCTGCAGCGCGTCGAGATAAGTATCCAGTTCATAATTCAAACAGCATTTTAGGCGGCCGCATTGACCACTTAGTTTGGTTTGGTTGATGGAAAGGTTCTGGTAACGGGCCGCTGCTGTATTGACAGATTTAAAATCCGTGAGCCAGCTACTACAGCATAATTCCCGGCCGCAACTGCCGATGCCACCCACTTTGCCCGCTTCCTGGCGGGCCCCTATTTGCCGCATTTCAACTTTTACCCTGAACTCTGATGCATAGACTTTAATCAGTTCCCTGAAATCAACCCTGCCATCGGCTATATAGAAAAAAGTGGCTTTGCGTCCATCGGCCTGCATTTCCACCTGGCTGATCTTCATGTCCAGTTTTAATTGTCTTGCAATTGCCCTGCTTCGGATAACGGCTTCAGGTTCCCGGGCCTTGTTTTGCCGCATCAGGTCCAGGTCACGGTCACTGGCTGATCGTAATATTTTTTTCATGTCCGGGTTATCCTCTTTCACATTCCGCTTCTTCATCTGAAGGCGGACAATTTCACCGGTAAGGGAAATTTCACCCACATCAAATCCGCTAACGCCTTCTACAGCAATTAAGTCACCTTTTTCAAAATTCTGGAGAGTTGGGTTCCGGAAAAAATCCTTGCGGGTACCTTTATTAAAACTCACCTCCACTACTTTGCAGGCAGTCTCGAGATCGGAGACAGGCAGGTTGCGCAACCAGTCATGTGTATTCATCCGGTTGCAACCGCCGGTGCTGCATCCCCCATTGCTTTTACATCCGTTGGGTTTTCCGCCCGTGGCGGTCCCGCAATTACTACAACCCATGAATAAATATCATTTTCATGTTCAGCTCCTGGTTTCAATAAATTAAAGAGGGTTATGGGCCCGGCTGCAGGAATTCTATTGAGCTTTTGTTGCGTCGCACTCTTGTACGGCTATATCGCTGTTCAGCAATAAACGGCCTTGGAAAGCAATACTATATGAAGAGTTACCGAATGTCACAAATGCGTATATAAAAATCCTGCAGGGCTCTCTTTCCACGTTTTCTTATTAGCGCTTAGCCCTCAATCTGCCAAAAATACAATTTTGTCCTGAATGATATGGTATACCTTAATAGTGAGGGCATGGAAGAGGATCTTTGCATTGGCATTCCTTTCAATATAATAGGAGGCCCGGTCCAGCTCCGCGATCAGGGCTTCCTGCTGGGCGATATCCGTGATTTTCTTATTCAATTTTTCAGCAAAGTCCTTTTCGGCCGCAGAAACCTGCATTTGCCCGCCAAGGATCCGGTAGCGGATAGCCTGTTGCAGGATATGATTAAAATAGCGGAGAAACTGCTTTTGCTTTTCCCGGCCCAGCCGGCTCACTTCTTCCACCCATTTGGTTTGGGCTATGGGGCCGGTTTTCAGTATAGCATTCAACCAATCCCGGAGCAGGCTTTGCCAATCCTCATCAGCGTGCTGTACCAATTGCAGGGCTTCGCGGTAATTGCCTTCACTTACCCGGCTTACCTGCCTGGCGGTGACCGGCTCTGCTTTATGACGTTTTAACAGGGCTTCTTCAATATCGTTTATTTCCAGTGCCGGAATTTTTATCAACTGACAACGGCTGAGAATAGTGGGTAAGATCAATGATTCATTCTCGGCCACCAGGATGAACAGTGTTTGGGGTGGTGGTTCTTCTATTAGCTTTAGCAATTTATTACCCTCGTTGCCCAGGTATTCGGGCATCCACATCAGTAAAATCTTATAATCGCTTTCAAAGCTCTTCAAATTTAATTTCCGGATAATATCATTGCATTCGTTGGCGGTAATATTACCCTGTTTATTTTCTGCTCCAATAAACTGTAACCAGTCATAAACATTTCCATAAGGATATGATTTTATAAATTCCCTCCATTCTGCAATATAATCGGTACTGATCGGCGGGGTACCTGCTTTTTTGGTAACTACCGGGTATGAGAAATGGATATCGGGGTGAACCAACTGCGAAGCTTTGATGCAGGATGGACAGGCGCCACAGGGTTCTTTGGGGATAGGCTGCGTAGTGAGTGATAAATTGTTTTCTTCTCCGAAAAGTGAAGTAGTTGCCTGAGAAGCCCTGGCGCGCTGGCCATTTACTTTTTCACAAACAACATATTGGGCAAAAGCCAAAGCCAGAGCTAAGGCCCCGCTGCCCTCTTTTCCTAAAAACAATAAAGCATGACTCAGGCGGTTCTGCTCCACCATTTCAGCTAACTGCTGTTTAATAACTTGCTGACCAATTATATCACTAAAAACCATTTGAGCGAAAATAAATCTTCTAGCATAAAAAAAGCGGTGCTGATCCCAGCAACCGCTTCTATAGCCTTAAAATCATTTTAATTAAGATATTTCAGCACATCATCGCTCATGGGTAGCGTTTTGGGAGTGAATACGGTAACCAATTCTCCTTTTTCATTGACCAGGAACTTGGTAAAATTCCAGGTGATAGGATCATTGAATCCTTTTTTGCCTGCTTCCTCAACCAGGTATTTAAACAGGGGGTGAATATCATCGCCTTTAACCGAGACTTTTTCAGCCATGGGAAAGCTAACCCCATAATTTTTCTTGCAGAATTCGGCAATCTCTTCGTTGGTGCCCGGTTCCTGCTGTTTGAAATTATTGGCCGGGAAGCCGATGATCACCAGTTTGTCTTTATATTTTTCATATAATTTTTCCAGGCCTTCATATTGAGGTGTTAAACCGCATTTGGAAGCAGTGTTCACAATCATAATCTTTTTGCCTTTATAATCGGAAAGATCAATTTCCTTACCGTCGAGACCCGGTACCCGGAAATCATAAATCGAAGTACCGCTAAGGCAAAGGGTGAGAATAAGTGAAAGGAAAAACGTTTTCATACAAGTTGTTTTAAAAATGGGATACCAAAGTTAGGAATAACTGGATTAGCAGGGAGCAAAGGATTGCTAAATACCCGGGTCCAAACCATCTTCATTATTGTTTCTCAAAACAACCCAGGTCGGGCAGACCTACGGGTCTGGGTTTGCCATCCAGGTCAATCGTTAAACCGGCTGCGGGATTTCCTGTATTGATTGCCGGCGAATTAGCCTGGAGCCTGAAATCATAATAATGCCGG
The DNA here is from genome assembly GCA_036277695.1 of Chitinophagaceae bacterium. GTDB lineage: Bacteria > Bacteroidota > Bacteroidia > Chitinophagales > Chitinophagaceae > CADEDV01. The sequence goes on along the minus strand of DASUMO010000447.1, from coordinate 3,489 downwards.
AAAGTATTCACGCTGTCAAAAAGAGGGGATTGATTATTGATTACCTGGGTAACAGTACTATTCGGGGGCGGAGTTTGCACTTTCCATAAATTATAATCAAAGTTTACATTAAATACGCTGTTCCCGTTTTTTACGACGATCACTTCATCTTCCACTGTTCCGTTTTCGCCCCAGAAAATGCAATTCCGGAATACCGCATCCAGGTCGGCCGTACTATTATTGGCAAAATTTGAAACCGTCAGCACCGGGTCTTTATGCTGTATAAAACTGCTGGAATAGGTCACCACCGTACAATGTGTAAATTGGTAATTGCCGCCTTTAACCAGGTAAATATTTTTTCCGCAATTACTGATCAAAGAATTCCGGGCCCTTATACTGGAATTAATCGCGATAATTCCGGCGTCGTACGCGTTATCGATTATGCATTCGTTCAGGATCAGTTTGGGGTTAGTGTTAGGGGCAGGTCCCTCGGCACCGATTGCCTGGTAACCATTTTTAAGAACTGCATAATTCAATATATTGTCCCTGCTGCTGCTAAGAAAAAATATGCCCGGCCAGCTTGCTGGGAAATCTTTATAGGGCTCATCCAGCCGGTCGCCCCTGAAATAAACACGATCGGCTGTATCTTTTTCCCCGTTGACCCGCAGGGTCCCGTCTACAATAATTGGCGCATCGGCATGTACATAGATCCGGCAACCTTTGTTGATTGTAAGGGTGCGGTTGGTATCAATATACAAATATCCAAGAATGACATAGGGCAGATCATTATTCCAGGTTTCATCGGTGAGCACCTGCTTGTCGCGTAAGAAATGAGCGTTTTGTCCCCAGGCTTCCAGTTGAACCAGCTTACTTCGTCCATTATACGTGATCTCGATACTATCGCGTATAATAAAGGGCAGATTGCCACTGTTTGGATTTACGTTGACCTGGGCAAATACATAGAGACTATCCCTGGCTTCGATCTCCAGGTCATTGACTTCCGGGCCCATACTTCCGTCCACATTTATTTTATAAACAGAACTGTTGCCACCCATAAGTTTGACGGAACTGATTCGCAGCTTTCGGTCATTTTCATTGATGACCTTAAAGGATTGGGTAATGGATCCTGCGCTGGTGAATACAGTATCGTATTTCAATGTGTCAACAGTAATGGTAACACGGGCATCAGGAGAAGTAATAAAGGATTCTTTCCGGCAGGACTGTATGAAGAGAATGCAACTGGATAAAAGGATCAGGCTTAGGGTTTTCATTGGCATCAAAAATAAGATAATAGACAGATAATAAATACTATGAAACCCAGGGTTACTTCCAGGTATTGGTCAAGCCGGAGAATTGATCAATTGAATGCGTGGCAAAGACAGGCTATGCTGAGGCTGCAGCCCGGGGCTTTTAATAATTCGGCCCCGCAGGATTCAAGTGTGGCACCGGTAGTGATCACATCATCCACCAGTAAAATATGTTTTCCGCTGATGACCGGGGGATCGGTCAGTATAAATTTGCCCTCGATATTTTTCCAACGGGCAATTCTTCCTTTTTTCGTTTGGGTTTCTGTTTGGTGAGGCCGGCTGATAACGTCTTCTAAAATGGGAAGATTTAAATATTCAGCCATGCCCTCGCAAAGGAGCGCCGATTGATTATAGCCTCTCTTTTTTTCCCGGGCCGGGAAAATAGGCAGGGCCACCAGTGCGTCCACCGGAAACCTGCCGGATTGAAGTAAGGCATCGCCCATCATTCTTCCTAATTGAATTCCCAACTTTTGATGGCCTTTGTACTTTACCAGGTGAACCAGTTTTGCCACCAGGGAATCTTTGGTAAAATAGTAAAGGGCAGCTGCCTGTTCTACAGGTAATCGTCCATAGAATCTTTTTTCAACCGGGTTCCCTGCATAAATTTCAAACCGGGTGGCAGGAAGAGATTCCAGACATCGCAGGCAAAGAAATGCCCCAGGGTTCAGGAGGTCATTTCCGCATCCTTCGCAGAGATGGGGAAAGAGCAGGTGCAGGCAGGCATCCCGGATATCTTTCAAATGGACCACGAAGTAAAGTAAGAGGAACAGTAGAATCTACCTTGTGAAAAAAGCAGGATTTACCCGTAATTTTCGGAGAGGCCAGTTAGGTAAAATCAGAAGAGGTATTTATATACTTCTTCCACCCGGCTCATAGACACGATTTCGATATGGGTTTTTTGCCGGGAGATCGCTTTCAGGTTGTATTTCGAGACCAGTATCTTTTCGAAACCTAATTTTTCAGCTTCGGCGATGCGTTGTTCAATTCTGTTTACCGCCCGGATCTCGCCGCTTAAACCAATTTCTCCAGCAAAGCAAATATGGTGGGGAAGAGAGATATCTTCAAATGATGAAAGCAGGGCACAAAGAACAGCCAGATCAATGGAAGGGTCTTCAACTTTCAGTCCGCCCGCGATATTCAGGAACACATCCTTCATTCCAAAATGAAACCCACCTCTTTTTTCCAGTACAGCCAGTAATAATTGCAAACGACGAAGATCAAAGCCACTTACGGTACGCTGGGGCGTTCCATAAATCGAGGGCGTAACCAGGGCCTGGACTTCGATCAGCAGAGGGCGGAGACCTTCGATGGTTGCGGCAATAGCTATCCCGCTCAGTTGTTCTTCTTTTTGAGTGATGAGAATTTCGCTGGGATTGGTTACGACCCGCATTCCACTATCCGTCATTTCATAAATTCCCAATTCAGCTGTACTGCCAAAACGGTTTTTCAATGTGCGCAAGATCCGGTAGGCATAATGCCGGTCACCTTCAAATTGCAAAACAGTATCGACCATATGTTCCAGTAGCTTGGGTCCCGCAATACTGCCGTCCTTTGTTATATGACCGATTAAAAAAACCGGGGTATTGGTTTCTTTGGCGAAACGCTGGAATTCGGCAGCGCATTCCCTTATTTGAGAAACCGAACCAGGTGAGGATTCGATAAAAGCGGTTTGTAAGGTTTGTACCGAATCCACAATGACAAGTTGCGGCCTGAGTTTTTTAATTTCCTGGAATATTACCTGCGTGGAAGTTTCAGTAAGGAGGTAAAAATTTTCTCCGGACTTATAAGCGGGTTTGCGATCCTTATCATCCGTACCAGTGGTCATTCGCAATCGGTCGGCTCTCATTTTGATTTGTTGTTCACTTTCTTCGCCACTGATGTATAGTACGATAATGTCTTTTAACAATAATCCGTTTTGTAAAAACAACGTCGATTTGCCAATACCCGGTTCGCCTGCCACCAATACCAGGCTGCCTGGAACGATACCTCCACCCAATACCCGGTTCAATTCAGGATCAGCCGTCACCATTCTTTTTTCTTCGCTGCTTTTTACCTCATCCAGGGAAATAGTACGGCTGATTCTTGGTTCATCCTGGTAATCTTTCCAGCCATTATTGTTTTTAACGGATTCTTTTTGCACGATTTCTTCAACAAAACTGTTCCATATTCCGCAGGAAGGACATTGACCCACCCATTTCACACT
>DASUMO010000446.1:0-4975 GCA_036277695.1 Chitinophagaceae bacterium | reverse complement strand
GTTGTTACAAAAACGGTGATCCCTGATTCAGCTGCCTGGTAGATCATAGTCCAGAATTCGCGGCGGGTCACAGGGTCAACGCCACCCGTGGGTTCATCCAAAAAAACAATTTGCGGTTCATGGAAAATCGCTACAGAAAATGCCAGCTTTTGTTTCCAGCCCAGGGGTAATTCCCCCACCAGTTTGTTCGCCTGGCTCTGGAGATGAAGATGGTCGAGTATAAACGCTGTCTTCTCTTTAATAAATTTGTCACTTTTTCCATAGATACCTGCATAGAACCGGATATTTTCCTTTACCGTGAGGTCTTCATAAAGAGAAAATTTCTGGCTCATATAACCAATGTTTTGTTTGATCTTTTCGTTTTCCCGGTATACATCAAAACCGGCCACCGTGGCTTTCCCCGATGTGGGAAGAGAGAGTCCTGACAGCATCCGCATGGCAGTGGTTTTACCGGCGCCATTGGCTCCGAGAAATCCGAAGATTTCGCCCTTCTGTACTTCAAAGGAAATCGCATCTACCGCGGTAAAATCCCCGAAGCGTTTGGTGAGTGCTTCCGCCGTTATCACTTTATTATCTTCCATCAGTTTTTCATTAATGCCATAAAACAATCTTCGATATCCGGTTGCACGGGTTTTGACTCATAACTTCCTATAAGCTGGTTCAGATAACCATCCAATTCTTCCTTATTCCCGTTTTTCATTACTACGTGATGATATTCGCCAAACGGATAAGCATCTGCCACCGCAGGTGATTGCCGTAAAAGATTTAGTAATTGCAACATATTAGTTGACTTCACTGCTAACAGGTTTTTCCCGAATGCAGCCACTACTCCTTTGGGCGTATCGATGGTTAATATTTTCCCGGTTTGCAGCAAAGCGATCCGGTCACAGAGACCAGCTTCGTCCATATAAGGCGTGGAAACGAGGATGGTGATCCCCTGCTGTTTCAGTTTGCCCAACATCTCCCAAAATTCTTTGCGTGATACGGCATCCACACCCGTAGTGGGTTCATCCAGGAATAAAACCGAAGGCCGGTGGATCAGAGCACAACTCAGTGCTAGCTTTTGCTTCATACCACCCGAAAGCTTGCCGGCTTTCCGCTCTTTAAAAGGTTCAATTTGGGAATATATATCTTTTATCAGATCATAATTCTCTTCAATGCTGGTGCCGAAAATCGTTGCAAAAAAATCCAGGTTTTCTTCAACGGTGAGATCCTGGTATAAGGAAAAGCGGCCCGGCATATAACCTACCCGTTGACGGATGCCTTTATAATCCTTTACACTATCCAAACCATCAACCGTTGCCGAACCGCTATCGGCAAGTAATAAAGTTGTCAGGATGCGGAATAAAGAAGTTTTACCGGCCCCATCCGGGCCAATAATCCCAAACAATTCCCCCCTGTTGACTTCAAAACTTATACCCTGCAAGGCCTGTACCTTTGCTTTCTTTGTACCATAAGTCTTAACAATATTCTCAACGACAACCGGTTTCATAATGCGTAGTGTTTATTTGCTTCTCTCGCCAACTTAAAGCTAGCAGCTAAAAGCTCGCAGCTAGTAGCTTATTTAAACATCACTTCACCATACATTCCAATCTTCAGGTAACCATCATTCTTCACTTTTACCTTCATCGCATAAACCAGGTTAGCCCTTTCGTCCTTTGTTTGTATGGTTTTGGGGGTAAACTCAGCTTTATCGGAGATCCAGGTTATGGTGCCGGACAATTCCTTGTATTTATCGGGCCCTTCATCGACCAGTACTTTCACTGTTTGGCCCAGTTTGACCTGTGAAAGCTGCGACCCGCTGATATATGCCCGCAGATCCATTGTTGACAGGTCGGCTATTTTATACAGGGCCTTACCCTGCGATGTGATTTCCCCTGCCTCTGCATACTTGGTAATCACGGTTCCCGCAATAGGATTGATGATTTGCGCTTTTTTCAATTGATCGTCCAGCTGCGCCACTCTTTTCTCCAAAGGTTTGCCTTCGCTGAGAATGCTCCTGTTCTGTGTAGCAATATTGTTACGGTATACATTGATCTGTTGTTGTGTTACCACCATTTCCCTGCGGGCCGATTCGACCTGGAAATTGATATCATCCATTTGTTTCCCTGTGGCGGCATCTTTCTTCAATAGATTTTCAATCCTTGTTTTTTCATGTAAAAGGTTATCAAGCCGGGTCTGCTGCACTTTTAACTGGTTTTCTAACAATCGCACTTGTGGGGCCGCATCTGCCGTTTTTTCGGACAGCGCCCTGATGTTTGCCTCAACCTGTTCTTTCTGCAGTGAAATATTTTCAGCATCCACGATACCGATAACACTGTCCTTACCGATGGTTTGCCCTTCTTCTATCCCCAGTTCCAGTATCTTGCCGGCGAGTTCTGAAGAAACAATGACTTCGTCGGCTTCAAAGGTTCCGCTCGCATCGAAATTCCCATTGCTGTTATTGCAGGCCATTGTACTTATAAGCAGGGCCGCCATAAAAATTGTTACAAATTGTTTCATGATCTTTTATTGTTTTCCCGAAATAGTTTGGTAATTGATTTGTGCTTGCAATAATTGAAGTTCATGGGTAATCAGCGCCTGTCTCGCCTGGTCCTCGGCATTCACTTCTTTCAGGTAATCGTTGGCGGTAATAACACCGTTTTCCAGCTGGGCCTTGGCTGCATCGGTAACACTTTTTCGCAGGGTAATAATTTCCTGGTCTGTGGCCACCAGTTTCAACAACTTATCAATCTCTGCTTCCTGTTGTTTCAATTGTGTATTTGTGTTGAGCAGGAAAGTTTCTTTTTGAATATCCACGATTTTCCTATTTACTTCTACCAGTTCTCTTTCTTTCTTCCTGGTATACAAACCGCCGAGCGACCAGTTAAGACGAACCCCGCTGACATAATAAAAAGCGAATTCATTCTTCAGCATGTTCAGTCCCGGTCTTCCATAACCACCCTGTGCAAAAAGACTGGCTTTGGGAAGATTTTTAACCGTAATCAGCCGGTCCTGCTGACTGATCAGTTTCGACTGATCACTGTACAGCTTCAACTCGGGCCTTGTGATAGCATCAGTAGCGATCACCGGTAACGAAACAGGTTTTTGCAAAACCAGGTTTGGCGATAACGCTTGGCCGGTGAACAGGGCCAGTACATCCACCAAACCCTTTCTCGATGCGTTGAGCTCAATCGCCCGTTGCTCTGTTTTCAATAATTCTGCCTTGAGCATATCCAGATTAGAGCGGAACGAAACCCCATTCTCCACCTGGGCTTCCACCCTTTTGACCCCGGTTTGTATATCCTGTTTGACCAATTCAATTTGCCTCAACTGCTCATCCTGGTAAAGGATACTGAGATAAACCTGGTTGATCCTTTCTTTCAGCCTGTATAATTCTACCTCTACCTTCTGATCTTCCACCGATGCATTGAGTTCCTGTAAAGCACTTTGCTCTCTTGTCAACCCACCATCATAGATCAACTGGCTAACATCGGCCACCAATTTGTATTGATCCTTTGCAGGCGGCTCAATCCTTATGCCGGGCAATGAAACGGGAACACTGGTTACATCGGACTGGTAAGTAGCCTGACCGTTTATGGCTACCTGAGGCAAAAAACCCTTTCGGAGGTTTTCAATAGTGATATCGGCAGTTTGTCGAACCAGGTCTTTCTGCCGGATCACCGGGTAATTCTTCCTGGAAAGATCATAAGCCTGCTCCAGTGTTAGCCGCGTAATATCCTGGGCTGCCAGCGGGTTTGCTGCCAACAATAAGAATATACTGGTCTTAATAAAGTTAACCATTTGGTTAATTTTAGGGGAAAAAAAACTATTTCCTGATCGCATCGATAATAAATTTTGGGATTTCCTTTTTTCGTTGTTCCATAGCGGCGCGAAACTGGAGTTCATCGAGACCGAGATTACGTTCAAACATGGGCTTGGCAACAAAAGGGAAAATGGTCATAGAGATCAGGTTCATCAGCAGGTGCAGGGGGCTCACCCTTTTTATGGTTCCTTTCTTCACTTCTTTCTCGATCTGCTCCAGGAATTTCCTGGGGTCGGGTTTTGATTTACCCGACCAGACTTTGCTCAGGAAATAATCGGGATCCTGGTTGATCTCATTGATCACAAATAAGGGCAGGTAAGGGTTTTCCATCACCACGTCAATGTATTCCGAGCAAAAGCTTTCGATCTTTTCAAACAGCGGCTGCTCAGAATTAAAGACCTGGTTGATCCTGGGAAAGAGTTTTTGCGCCGCCTCCATAAAGATCACTTCAAAAAGCTTTTCTTTATTCCTGAAATAGTAATGCAACAGGGCCTTATTGATACCCGCTTCATCGGCTATATCCTGCATGCGGGCGCCGGCCATTCCTTTCAGCACAAAAACCTTTTTGGCTGCCTGCAGGATCTTCTCCTCGGTTGACTGATCTCTTTTTTGTTTAACCATACGATTTAACCAAATGGTTAACAAAGGTAGGAAACCCGACCCTTCCCTCCAAAATATTTTTTCCTGTTTGCAGGTTACGGGGGATGAAATGCCGATTTTGTGTGGTGAGCGGTAGCAATAAGAATGGGCAGGGCACTTTAACTAGTAACTGGAAGCTAATAGCTACCAGCACTACTCCGCCCAACTCATCACATAATCCTGGTTTTCGATCTCCAGCGCTTCTTTCGTCAGCATCAGCGGGTGAAAGGTATCAACCATCACCGCCAGTTCCTTGGTTTCCTTAGCGCCAATGCTTTTCTGTACAGCGCCGGGATGCGGACCGTGGGGAATGCCGGCAGGATGCAGGGTGATCATGCCGCGGGTAACATTTTTCCGGCTCATAAAATCCCCATCCACATAATACAGGACTTCATCGCTGTCGATATTGCTATGATTGTAAGGTGCGGGGATGGCCTGGGGATGATAATCGAATAGCCGGGGGCAGAAAGAGCAAACCACGAAATTATTCGCCTCGAAGGTCTGGTGAACAGGCGGAGGTTGGTGTACACG
>DASUMO010000445.1:0-15320 GCA_036277695.1 Chitinophagaceae bacterium | reverse complement strand
GCCTGCTTCATGATGGGATAAGCCCGGTTTTCCAGGAAAACTTTATCCTGGGTAAAAAGGTAATGCTCCCATAAATGTTCACAAAGCCAGGCGCCTCCCGTTACCCAGATCCCATGATTGGAAGCATTGATGGGTGCTGTGCCCCTCCAGAGATCTGTATTGTGATGCAGGACCCATCCGGGAGCTCCGTAATAAGCTTTCGCTGTTTCCCGACCTGTTATGCTGAGCTCATTGATCATCGTGAACAATGGTTCATGCATGGCGGAAAGGTTGAGTAATTCAGCTGGCCAGTAATTCATTTCCGCGTTGATATTGGTAGTGTACTTACTGCCCCAGGGGGGAGCCAACAGATCATTCCAGATACCCTGCAGGTTTGCAGGGCGGGTGCCCGGGCGGGAAGAAGCGATCAACAGGTATCTTCCATATTGTAAATAAAGCGCGACAAAAGAAGGATCATTTGTACTGGCAAAACGGGTAATGCGTTCATCTGTCGGTAAGGATTCATTTGTACTTTGTCCCAGGTCGATGGAAAGTGTATTAAAATAATTTGTATACTCTTTTATATGTTCACGTCGTATCGACTCATAAGATTTGCCTGACAGAGCTTTTAAAGTTTTGATACCGGTGGCAGCCGGATCAGCGCTTATATCTTTATAATTCCGGAAGTTGGTACCTGCCGTGACATAAACCGTTGCTTCATCAGCATTCCTGACAATTATTTTCTCATTTGTCGCAGAGATTGTGCCTTTGTTTATGGTGACATGTAAATAAGAAATCCCTCTTAATGCACCGTTCCGGACCGCAAGGGATAACACAAGTGTTGAAGGTCCGGTTTTTTTTAACGAATAATTTTTGTGCGGGCTGCTTAAACTGGTTTCGAAACTAATGGCGCCCGGTTTACTGGCAGTTAAATGAACTGCAATCACCTGCTTGGGCTGGCTGGCCAGGTATTCTCTTTTATATTGTATCGAATTGACCGAATAACTAACCGATGACAGGGCGGTGGAAAGGTCCAGTTCTCTCCTGTAATTCGTAACAGGATCTTGATGTGTAAACTTCAACCAAAGATCGCCGAATGGCTGGTAATCGGCCTGGTATTTTCCAATGGGAGGGGGATTATCGTCTTGTATCCAATATTTCCAGGAACGATGTATTGAAATAATATTTTTTCCTTCCTCGCCTTCGGGATAAATTCCAATTTTCCGGCTACTGTCCTTATAACCTGTTATTCCACCTTTATTATCGAAATTCAAAACCAGGATGGCTATGCTATTCTTTCCCGGGTGAAGAATATCCTTTGCAATCCTGTATTTCCTGGGCTCGGTACTTTCCATGCCGCCTACCTGCTTCCCGTTCACATAGGTAAAATCCTGATCCCTTATCCTGTTCAGGTCGAGTATTAAATTTTTATTGCTCCAGTCAGCCGGTAAATCAAAGCTTGTCCGAAGCCATACAGCCCCGTCAAGCCCATCAAATCCGATCGCTTCCCAGCCTTCATAGGAAGGAACATCCATCAATTTCCACTGGCTGTCATCATAATCTTCCAGTGCAGGATTGCCTTTAACGCCTTTCAGGGAAAGAATGGAGGAGAGCCATGTTGCACGTTGTCCTTCATGGGATTTAAGACCCATGAATTTTTCCCCGGCTAATAATTCAGCTTCTTTCTGTTGACCGTTAAACAACAATTGCCGGATACTATCAAGATATTGATGAGCGTTGGGACGATTATAATTCCGGGGTTCGCCTGTCCACAGTGTTTCCTCGTTGTATTGTACCCGGTCTTCTTCTACCCCACCGAAAATCATGGCACCTAACCGGCCATTGCCAATAGGAAGGGCCTCCGTCCATTTAACAGCCGGTTTATTATACCAAAGTTGCAGAGAGGAGGATTGAGCCTGGCTGTAAAAAGACAGGCACTGAAACAGTACTAGCGCAGGAAAAAAATAGTATAATGGTTTTTTTTTCATCATCATTCAAACAACCAGTCGATTTCTTTTTTGATGCCGCTTTCCGTTAACCCGGCATCATAAGGAGCTAACTCCTGCTGGCCTTTAATAAATCCAAGAATAAGACTAACACCCTTCGGGAGTTTTAGTACATTGTTTCCCGGGGCAAAATGGTAACTATGGATATTAACCGCCGGCATCCCTTTTATGACGATGGCATTGGCAATTTTGGTTTCAGCCTGTCCATAATCATTAGCACTGGCATTGGTTTCGAGTTCGGGTGCTTTTAAAAAAACTGAATCCACTGTAAATGCCGCACGCTGGGGATTGAAATATCCAACCAGGACTTTAACAGGGCCTGTATTATTGAATTGCAACTCCATTCCCTGCCTCAGTTGCTGCCGGAATGAAAGTTGAATACCTTTCAGGTTCTTCAAATCAGCTGCATACGTTTGAATAAAGAAGGAGGTATCTGAAAAAACCCGCGATAAACTATCAATAGGATACCAGTTATAGTGGGGATCAACCAACGTCACCGTTGCCGGGAGAAGAGGTTTCCGCTCCACTGCGTTTTGAGAGTTGCGGGTTTTAAGTGAATCAATTTTATAGGCGAATGTGTTCAATTCATTTTGGAAAGGGATGAGTACTTCAGCCCAGGTTTTAAAGGTTCCATCCACCCCGCGGAGAGGAATTTTCCGCTGCTGGGTTTGCATGCTGTTGGCATAACGGTAAGTTCCCCTGGTTAAATCCACCAGCTCCTGGTAACTGGACACACTTTCCCTTAACAGGGGCAGGGCCTTATCCAGGTCGGCTATATCGTTACTGTATTTGAATCGTAATATATGCAGGGCCGCTTCCGCCTTCTGTGCATAGTGATAGGCCAGGGCCTGGTAACAATCCATATCATTTTTTAGCCGTTCAAACTCATCTTTGTTCCTGGTAACAGAAGGGGCTGCGCGCCGGATAGCTTCCGCTGCTTTGTCACCGTGTTGCTTTACTTCCGCAATGATTTGTACTGGCGTTTCACCAATATGTTTTTCGCCCTTCCATTCCTTTTCGGCATACTGCACCAGCATTTCTCCTTCGGGACTTTCACCTTCATACAACAAAGTGAACAACCCGTAGCGATAAGGATTTATCAATTGGGTCATCAGCATGCCCAGGGTAAGGGTTTGCCGGTTTCCATCAGTTATACCAAAGCGACGCAGGAGTTTGGGAGCAATTTCACCAGATTGTTCATAAGCTTCCAGGATTTGAAGACCCTGTTTGTTCGAACATCCATACTTTGCAGCCAATAAATTGCTCCAATAATTAATTTCCTCCTCTCTTGAGCGCCGCGCCTTCCATGCATAACGTGACCAGGCTTTGTACCAGATCCAATCCCTTTCAATTTGCAGTAAGCGTTTGCCTTTTACACTGTCAGCGCTATAGGGCCAGTCCCAGTAAGAAGCCTGGGGGTATAAATGCAAACCATTTCCACCCATTACTTCATGCATTCCTATTACAGACTGCTGGATGAAATCCGGAGATCCATATCGGAAAGGTTCCAGGTTGGCAAGAATATGCACGTTTTCAATCTGCACACTTCCGAGTTTGCTTAAGGTCTGGTGAAGGGCGGCCCAGGCACCGCGTGGCCGGGCTGTTGTCAAGGCCTCACCATTAAACTTCGCTTCTGTATATAAGTTTTTATATAGCGGCAAGGCGGCCCGCATCACAGCCGGCGCATCCGTATCATGCGCACGCAATACGATAGGAGGTTCGTCTTTTTTTCCCAGCATTTTTAATCCATCCTGCACACCCGGAATAATCGTCTTAGTAAACCATTCGATATCATCATTGCCCACTCCTTCCATAGCCTCGCCCAGGCAAACCATCAAGCCTACATTCGGATATTTCTGGACAAAGGCGGCAATGGATTTGCGGGTATAATCGGCAATTAAAGGAATAATGGGTCTTTCCCTTTCCTGGGTTTTGAGCTGGTGTTTTTCAGCAAAAGGTTTTGAAACAATGATATTGTAAAACATCTGTATCACCCAGATACCACGTTTTTCAGCTTCGGTCGTGAGGAAGCGATAGATTTCTTCATTCTTTTTAAAGGTCGCCTCATTCACTTCCACAGCATAAGGATATTCCTTCAACCTCACCAATGAAGCAAAAGGATGCCCGTTCCAGAGGTAAAGAGAGTTCATCCGGTATTCCAGTAATGAATCCAGGTAACGGATCCATAATTTCTTATCATAGAACCAGGGAAAGGTTTCGGGTGTATAAGGGTACTCGTATACATTTCGGCCCGGCAGGTAAAAAGGTTTTTGCAAACCAATGCAGGCGCCTCTCAATACCATTTCAGGAGTCTCGGTTAAAGAAATATTCTTCGGCCATGTTTTCTTGGCTACCCATAGATCCCGTAAAGCCAGGAGACCATATAGTATACCGCTATGATCATTCCCCAATACCAGGAGCAGGTTATCACGGGAAATAATGCTGAAGCCCTCCTTACCGGGAATGGGAAGTGCAGCGTCGAATTCCCCCGCCATTTTCTTTATCGCTGCATCCGATAGAAGCCCTGCAACTATTGTCTTTTGATTGGGTAAGATTCTTGTATCACGGACAAGACTGACCGTATAACCCGCTTTCTTCAGTGTTGCAGTCAGTATGGAAAGGCCATGGTTCACCCGGGCTGACCTGTTGCCATCTGCGACACGGATGATGATGCCCTGTTGCTCCGGCTGCCGAGCCCCGACAGTGCGGGGAAATCCCATTATCCCGGCAAGCAATATGATTATCGCAATCACAAACTTCACATTATTCAGTTTTAAATTCCAGTATTTCGGACAGGGTCACTCCTCCCCTTTCATTGGATATATAGGCTGCTTCCAGGCAGGCCATCGTATCAATACAATCTTCAACGGAATTATCAGCTTTCTCAATTATTCCTTCTGCTGCCAGCATTAACTGGGCCATGCTGCCGATAAAAGCATGGGGAAACCAGCTGCCTTCGATCGGCATGGTTTGCCAGCCCTGGTTATTACCATCCAATAGGATATATTCAAAACTATCGGCCGATCCGCGGGGATAATCAATCAATGCGCCGAAATTAACCAGGACAGCGCCCTTGCTCCCCTCTATCTTGATATAGGATTGTTGCTTGGGTAACCCATAATGGTGGCAGTGATTGGTCAGAATATTGGCGCGGATCATATCTCCATAGTCCATAATAATATTACTGCGTACAGAAGCCAGTTCCTGCATGGCAGGATGGCGGGTGGTTTTGGCATATACGGATCTGGGATTGCCCAATAAGTTCCGGATAAGATCTATATAATGGATACTGTGATAAAGAATTTCCACCCGCGGCGATTTCAGCAGAAAGTCCCAGAGATGCCAGGGTGTATAAACATTTACGTTGATCTCTATATCATTTAACTCGCCCAATTTACCCGTCGCGATCAGTTCTTTGGCGGCCAGGATATAAGGTGCATAGCGAAGCTGGAAGTTAACCGCTGCCCGGATTTTCCTGCTTCTCACCAGCTCCAGTATTTGTTTTGCTTCGGGATAACTTTCACCCATTGGTTTCTGCAATAATACCGAAGAGCCTTCCGGTAATTGTTCCAGCACACTATATGTCGCTGCACCCGGAACAGCCATATCAAATACAGCATTGGAAGGAGCATGGCCTATCATTTCTTGAAGCCGGGTAAAGACCCGGGGTATATTGAAATGTTCCGCAGTCATACGTGCTTTCTCCGGTATGATATCATAGATACCCTGTACCAAAAAACCCGCAAGCTGGTAGGCAGGCAAATGCGCAGCATTCACAATACCCCCCGCGCCTATAATATAGACGGGTAATTTCCCGGATGGTATTTGTTGATTGAATAACATATTTGCTGCGCTTAACCGTTTTACTTATTAACTTCTCCAAGGTAATTCCCATAGGTAAGTAAAAGAATGGCCCCCACCAAAATACCCAGGGCTGCATACAGCAGCAACATGGTTTTCCGGCTGCAATTTTTCCACTCTTTCATCAGCAAACCGGCCAGTGAACTTAATAATACCAGCATGATCATGTGAATGGCCCAGCTGCTGAATTTATAATTTCCCATCCGAACATGCCCCAGCCCATAAAAGAAAAATTGTCCATACCATAATAGCCCTGTCAATGCAGACATCGCATAATTGGTAGCCAACCCGGGACCGGGAACCTGGAGGTATTGCGAAAAAGTTTTCTCCCTTGTATGAAGGTATAAACAATAAAAAAGGGTGGTCACAAATGCCCCGGTATTGGAAAAAATATAGACGGCATTGCCCTGGTAATGACCGGCGCCATAGCGGGCGGCAACTTCTGCTAGCGGCTGTCCCTGGTCCAGGGAAAACCCATATAGGGCTGAAAGAATACCAGCCAGGAAACAAAGTGGCAAGCCTTTGGCCAGCGAAAAACCAGCTTTAGCCGCATGTTGTTTTTCAATATCTATTTCTTTATTTCTGCCGGCTATACCACATACCGCGATGCCCATTGCGCCCATGATCACGCCACTGATCAAAAACCCGGCTCCCTGGCTTTTCCAGACTTCATCCAATGTACCATTCACCCAGGGCGGCAATAAAGTTCCCAGCACGCAGCTGATTCCTACGGCGATGGCATAGGTAAGAGAAAAACCCACATAACGTATAGCAATGCCAAATGCGGTGCCTCCCACGCCATAAGCCATACCCAGGAAAAAAGATTTTTGCATGGCGGATGCGGGAGCTTCTTTTAATACCTGCGATAATTGGGGAATGGTCAAGTACGCAATTAACAAAGGCAACAATAACCAGCAAACAAATGCCTGCGCCAGCCAATAGGTTTGCCATGACCAGCCCCGCAGTTTTTTTTGAGGAGTATAACAAAGTGCAGCACCCGAAGCACCCACGGCATGATATAATACACCATTTATTACTTCCATTCCTTATTCATCCGTTTCCAGGCTATAAAAATTTTTTGCTGTCGAAAAAAATACCTGGTCCCGTTCAGCACCCGGCAATAATTGCTGAATCATATTTTTTACCTGGTTCCAGGTTTGTGTGTAAGTGGCAGCCAGCATGGAAACCGGCCAGTCACTCCCGCAAAAACAACGGCGGCTACCAAACAATTCAATGGCAAAAGCCACATAAGGCTGAATGCCTGCTGTACTCCGGTATTGAAAGTTGCCGGAGGCAGTACCCAATCCTGAAATTTTAGCATACAAATTTTTATGCTGTGCAGCAACCTTTATTAAGTCACCCCACTCGCCGAATTTTTCCCCGCTGGCAATGGGGGGCCAGTTCAGGTGATCCAGTACCAAACGCAAGCCCGGGATCTTTTCGGTAAGTTTTATAACTGTCCTGAGATGAGCAGGAAGAATACCTACCATATCATAAGGTATATTTTTGTCGGATAGTAGCTGCAGGCTTTCCAGCACCGGGGGTTGTAATAACCATTCCGGATCTTTTTCGTCATGTACCTGGTGGCGTACGCCCTTGAAATATTTTTCTTTTGAAAATCTGTCCTCGAGTAATCGCTGCGTTTCGCGGGGATTGGTTAAAGGCAACCAACCGACCACACCTTTTATCCAGGAAGAACGGTTTGCGATATCCAGCATCAATTCCGTGTCTTCCAGGTTTCCAGCGGCCTGCACCAGCACACCAGCCACAACACCTGCCTTTTTCCTTTCCTCTTCGATCTCTTCTATTCGCCAGGTTCGGTTCAAAATGGACTCATCAGCAGCTAACCATGGGTAAGCGGCTTTTTCAAGATCCCAGCAATGTACATGGGTATCGATGATTCTCGTCATAATTAACGCTGCATTCCGCTTTTCAGCAGGGGTTGCCGGTCTTTTAACAATCCAAATTCCTGGTCGATCTCTGCAGTATGTTCACCCAACAGAGGTGCCCCGGCTGATGACAATAATAATTCGTCATCCACATGCAGCGGACAACGGGTGGTTTTTATTGTTAATCCATTCCCG
Organism: Chitinophagaceae bacterium; assembly: GCA_036277695.1. GTDB lineage: Bacteria > Bacteroidota > Bacteroidia > Chitinophagales > Chitinophagaceae > CADEDV01. The sequence continues at coordinate 7,390 of DASUMO010000445.1, read as the reverse complement.
GTATATACATTCATTTCCATATCCAGTACCTGGTAACCTTCTTCTTTTACCAGAGCATCATAATCCATCACATCGGCACACCAAACACCAGCCTTTTCCAGTATCTCCAGCCAATGAGCGGCTGGCTGGTTAACCAGGTGATCGGCTAAGATCTTCTTTATTTCATCTCTTTGTTGAAACCATTCCCCCGGGTTCGCATACTTTTTCAGCGGTTCACAGCCCAGGAGATCAGCGAGTAACAGGATATTCGTCATCGCTAGTGCAATGTAATCATCTTTTGTTTTATAAATACCGTAAGGAGCTGCCACGTATGCATGTCCGCTATTGACCCCGCTGCGGACCGGTAACTCGTTGCCATCATTATAAAAACAAGTGAGTACTTCAAACTGGAAATCGAGTACAGATTCCAGCATGCTCACCTGCACCAGGGCACCTTTTCCATTTGTTGCTTTTTTATATAATGCCGCGAGAATGCCCTGTGTGATATGCGTGCCCGCCATAATATCTACTACCGCCACGCCCATGGGGGTAGGACCTTCATAATTATTATTACTTAACCAGGTTAAACCCGAGGCAGCCTGCAATAACAGGTCCTGTCCGGGGAGATCCTTCCAGGGGCCTTCGGATCCATATCCTGTAATTTCAGCATATATAATTGCCGGGTTGATGCCAAGCACGGTTTCATAATCCAGGCCGATTCGTTCCATCACACCGGGCCTGAAATTATGCATCATCACATCGGCCCGTGTCAACAAGCTTTTTATTTTTTCCAGGTCGGCCGGATCTTTCAGATCCGCAACATAACTTTCCTTGTTCCGGTTGATCGCATGGAAAATAGTGGATTCCCCGGCGATCTTGATATCCGATACATATAATTGCCGGCAGATATCACCTTCGCCGGGTTTCTCAATCTTAATAACCCGGGCGCCCATATCGGCCAGGCGCAATGAGGCCGAAGGCCCCGATAGAAACTGGCTGAAATCTATTACCAAAATATCTTCCAATAACTTCATAGCTGCTTATATCATATTTGTAATTCCATTTTCCACTCCATTCATCAATTCTGCTTTTATCATATGGGTATGTTCTCCTAATTGCGGTGCCGGTTTTTCTGCAAATAATTTTTTCCTATTGATCCTTATGGGGCAACGGGTGGTAATGAACGCGCCTTTTTTAGTTTGAATGGTTTGTTCGGCTTGCAGCAACTGGTAGGCAGGCTGTTCGCTCATTTGCCTCCAGTTCAATACTTCCATGGCCCAAAGATTATACCCATGCAAACACTCAATCCAATAGGCGGTATTTTGGGTAGCAAGATGGGCAGACAGGATATTTTTAATTTCATCTCTTTCTTTGAAAGCTGTATCGGAACTATATTTCTTCAATGCGGCACAGTCAATTGCTGTTGCCAGCACCTGGATATCCATCATGGCCAGGGCAATAAAACTATCTTTTGTAGCATAGAGCCCGTAAGGAGCACTTAATAGCGGGTGGCCATTATTAGCCATGGTTCTGCGGGGAAGTTGCCCGGAAGCAAAATAGGTAGTGAGCAATTCAAACTGGAAGTCAAGCAAAGTTTCCAATAAACTGATTTCGACCAGTGCACCCTTACCCGTTTTTTGCCGGCGGATCAATGCTCCTAAAATTCCCTGCACCAGTTGAGCACCGCATAAAATATCAGCGATGGAAATGCCAAAAGGGACCGGGCCATTGCTGGCATTCCCGGTTGTGAATGCCAGGCCGGTGATGGATTGCAATAACAGGTCCTGCCCCGGCTTATTCTTCCAGGGACCTTTTTTACCATAGCCTGAAAGTTCAGCATAGACCAGGCGGGGATTGATCGCATGCGCTGCTGCATGATCCAGGCCATTTTTTTCCATGACTCCCGGCCTGAAATTATGTACCAGTACATCAGCTTTGGCAACCAGTTTTTTTATCCAGGCAAGGTCTTCCGGGTTTTTCAAATCAGCGACTACACTCTCCTTGTTCCGGTTGATGGTATGAAATAATAATGAGTTCTCATCCACCCAAAGATTTTTAATGGCCAGCTTCCTGCCAGCATCACCAACCCCGGGTTTTTCAACCTTGATCACCCTGGCACCCAGGTCGGCCATCCTCAGCCCTGCCGAAGGCACCGAGAGGTATTGACTGAATTCCAGGACAATTAATCCTTTCAAAGGCAGATCCATCACGCGGTTTCAATTAATGGGTTCATAATTAAATTTTCCTTGTATAAGCGATTCATTTGTTGCAGGGCCTCAGCAGCATCAAGTTTTCCCAGTAGATAATATTGCAGGGGAATCCCTGCCTGGTCCTGGAAATGCAGGTACCCATTATAACGGGGTCGGGTATAACCATTATCCATTACAGGTAAAAGATTCATAAAGAAATTATGTGTAATACGATTAGCCTCCTCGTCAAGCCAGGCGGTACGATGGCCGGGTTGCCCCCCGTGTTGGACATACAAGGTTCGCTGGCATTCGCCAGATACCACCATCGCAGCAAAATCAATAGCATTCTCTTTGTGCCGGCTAAATGATGAAACGGCAAGCCCTGTACCTCCAATAGTAGTTTTTAATACCTGTCCTTTATACGAAACCACATTGGCATAGTGCAGCAGTTGCCTGGAAAAACCATTTCTGGAATAATTAGAATAACAATAAGCAAAAGGGCAATACCAATAATCATCAACCTGGCTCATGAGCTCGGCCACGGCAATCGGGTTGAGTTCAAACATTTTCTTGTCAACCCGGCTGTAGAGTTGCCACATGGCTTCCAGTGCGGCAAGCCCGGTTTCCCGGTCAATCAATTCATTATTTGCATGGAAAGGCTGCTGGCCATGGGCAATACAAAATGTATAGAAATTCATGAGCAGGTCAATGGGTATGGCAGGAACGGCAACTTTACCCCTGTCTGCCAGCTCCAACAGCTCTTCCCAGTTTCCCGGTAATGAACAATTATTTTTTTCGAAAAGATCCTTGCGGTAACTCGCAGCGGGTGCTGCCGCATCAATCGCGAGTGCCCATTGCCTGCCGGCATAATTATAGCTGGCATGGGAATTACCAACTGAATTGGCCGCCTGGTCCTGCAGGTAGGCGGGTGGGAACTGGTCATCCAGGGGAATTACGCAGCCAGTAGCGGCTGCACAACCTACCCAGGGATGATCAATAATCAGGAGGTCATAATCCGGGGCAAGTTTTTCAATAGGAAAATCAGCAAACTCCTGCAGGCTTCGCTTTGTCCAACGGATCTCTGTTCCCGGGTTCAGCTCCGAGTAACGTTGTGATACCGCCAGCAAGGGTGTAATTCCCCGGCTATGCCCCCACGTTATTCCTTTTAGAATCCTGGCCATTTATTTATTCTTTTTTTCCACCAGCAATAAATGCTCGCAAACCATTACCAGCTCCTGTTCCTGGTTCTGGATTTCCACCAGTTCGGTAACCAGGCCAAAGCCCGGTTTCTTATGATCCTTCTTATCCTTTATCGTTACCTGTGCAGTAATGGTATCGCCGATAAAAACAGGTTTGATAAAACGGAGCCGATCATACCCATAGGTCATGGACACTTCATTTACAAAATCGGCTGTAAGCCCGATCCCAATCGTGAAAATAAGTGTGCCATGGGCAATCCTTTTCCGGAAAGGCTGGGTTTTACACCAGGCCTCATCCATATGATGCGGGAAAAAATCACCGGATTGACCGGCATGTAAAACGATATCGGTTTCGGTAACTGTTCTTCCATTCGTGCGCCGCCGCTCATTCAATTCAAATTCTTCAAAGTATTTTTTTACAAACATGGTTTGCTTCATGCATTTTTACGATCATCGCCGAAAATTTGAAATACCCGGGAGAATTGAGGGAGAAAAGAAAGCAGGAGCGGCCGGGGACAAGGGAAAGTCGCAAATTCATATAGCAATCTTGTTTCCATCAGCAATCCGTTTAGTATCTCGGAACTGACCAGGACATTCTAAAATATCCCTGCAAATCAGTATGTTAAATTAGACCGGGGGAAAGGGCTATTCAATGTCAGGTTTCGCTTTAATGATGGAAGATTTTACTATGACCGAAATAACCTAAACCGGCATTCCAGGCAATATGCTGCTCATAAGCAGCGAAAGGATCCGCTGCATGTATTGATTTCCGGGTGAGTATTAGTAGATTAACTGGTAGTTTTTAGTTTCAGGAGTTTATCACTGATCGCTTTTTCCAGTTCATCCGGCAAGGTGGCTGATTCATCATCAAGAGCCCGGAGGGCTGTTATTTCAGGATCCCAGGCGAATACATGTCCATCGTCCCCGTTTACGACGATTTCAAACCTTTTCTCATCATTGAATAGAAAAGGAGCGACATCTATATGATAGGGAACTTTATTCACCGTGAGGTCAAAGCTCGATTTACCGGCCAGTAACTCAGATTTTTTCATAGATCATTTTTTAAATAAAGCAATCCGGTTCAACTATGCAAGGCTAACAATTATGCCAGAACTCCGGGAACTTAAACTCCGCAGTTATAGCTGATAATAAATTGCTGTCATCGGGCCTGGATCAGGAATGGGGAATCAATGCTACATCCCATAAAAATCAATTGTTCAATCGCTATTGTTTGAAATGATAAGCCCTGGGCCGGGTAAATGCTCTTAATCCAGTATGTGACAAAGTGGCGCCAAAACCAGAATGCTTGCGGCCGCTCCAGGGCAGGGCCGGGCTAACACGATCACAACAATTCCAGTAACCCGTACCTGTATTCAATTGCCGGAGAATATTTTCAGCGCGGAAACGGTTGCTGGTATAGATAGAGGCTGTAAGCCCGTATTCAGTATCCTGCATGAGGCGGATGGCTTCATCATCGTCCTTTACTTTCATGATGCCAATCAGGGGTCCAAACGACTCATCCTTCATGAGGTTCATGGAATGATCCACATCTGTTAAAACTGTTGGTTCAAAATAAAAACCTTTCCGCCTGATGCGTTTACCACCGCAAAGCAGGGTCGCTCCTTTTTGTAAAGCATCCTTTACCTGTTGCTCCAGTACAGCCAGCTGCTCTTTTCGGCTAAGTGGTCCGATATATACTCCTTCTTCACCAGGTTCCCCGATTCTCCAGGACTTCACTTCATCCAGGAATTCTCCCAGGTATTGGTCATAAATTCTTTCATGTACATAAATCCTTTCCACGGCACAACAGCTTTGGCCATTATTATAGAAAGCTCCATCGGCAGTGGCGGCTGCAACCGCTTTAATATCCTGGATATCTTCGGCCACATATAAGGGATCCTTTCCACCCAGTTCACACTGGCAGGGCACCATTTTTTGCGCTACTTTTTCATAGATGTATTTACCAGTCTTATAAGAACCCGTAAAGAAATAACCATCGAAATCAAGGTCCAGTAAAATTTCTCCCGTTGTTTTTCCGCCGATCGCGATATGGAAAATATCAGCAGGCACAGCAGCTTCTTTTAATAATCTTTCAATTTGCAAACCGGACAACGTTGCATATTCCGATGGCTTGTATAAAACAGCATTCCCCGCTAATAATGCCGGGACAAATACATTGACCCCCACTAAATAGGGATAGTTCCAGGCAGAAATATTACAGAGGGTACCGAGTGGTTCATAAACGATCCTTTCTTCCAACCCTGCTTCTTCATGCATGATCTCATCGGACAGATATTTCATGGCATTATCCGCCAACCATCTTACCCGGGTCCTGGCGCCGTTGATCTCATTGCGCGACTGCTGCAAGGGTTTGCCTACTTCCTCGCTGAGGGTATGAGCGAGTTCTTCTATATGCTTCTCCAAAAGCCCGGCGAATTTTTCCATGATGCTGATCCTTTCAGCAAGACTTATTCTTTGCCAGCTGGGTTCCGCCTCTTTCAATAGCCTGAATTTTTCTTCAAGACTGGCGCCCGTATCTTCATTCAATTCAGAAATGATCTCTTCGGTGGCCGGATTCGTGATGACTAATTTTCTCATACTTGATGATCTAACTGCTGACAGGAACTGCTTTTTCAGGTTTTGGGAAAATGGATTTTGTTCTTTTCCCTGTATACGTTCGGGATGCCATTGCACGCAAAGCATAAATGCTTTATCGGTTTTATCAGCAAATTCAAGCCCTTCAATAATAAATTCTTCATCGTCATCCCAGGCATTCACCTGCAGGTTGTTGCCGATAGCCTCCGGGTCAATAGCCTGGTGATGCGCGCTATTTACATAACCTTCACCCGCCTCCGCCACCTGTTGCAGAAATGAACCCGGAGCCGCCATGATTGCATGCTCTTTATCGGATTCTTCTTTCTTATGTCTTAGATTTCCCTGGTCAAGATCCTGGATCAGTTTGCCTCCCTGCAATACATTGACCAGTTGCATGCCCCTGCAAATTCCCAATACCGGCAACTTATGGATTTGTGAATAGGAATAAATGGCTGCTTCAAACCGGTCCCGTTCAGGACGAAATAATCCAGGCTTATTTTCATATTCCGTATGCAAACCATATAAGGAAGGATGGACATCTACTCCACCCGTAAGTATAAACCCATCACATCGATAAATATCAGCAGTATTGTTTTTGTTGAAATTCAATTCCACCAATTCCAGGTCCTGTTGCAGATCCTCCGGGCCAAACCAGTTCCAATAGTGCTGGAAATTTGTCTCGGTATAGCTGATCCCAATCCTCTTTTTCATAGCCTACAATGCTTTTGTGTAAAGATCCTTAAAATCCTGCCGGCTAACCGGTTTGGGATTATTGGGATGGGCGAAGTCGGCAAGTGCCAGGTCGGCCAGGGTTTCAATATGCTCCTGCCGTACACCTATTTCCCTGAGTTGATGAGGAATATTGATTTTATTGTTCAGGTCAAATAAAAATTTCACCACCGCTTCACCACTCTCTTCTTTTAACTCAAGGGTCCGGGCTATTCTCCTGAATTTGTCTTCGAAACCGGCAATATTAAATTCCATTCCATATGGAATATTAACGGCATTGGCCAGGCCGTGATGGGTATCTAATAAAGAAGAAAGCGGGTGGGCCAGGGAATGGACTACCCCAAGTCCTTTCTGGAAAGCAACAGCTCCCATTAATGAAGCAATCAGCATTTTACCCCGGGAGGCCAGGTCTGGTGCAGTTACGGCTTTTTCCAATGAATCTTTGATCAACGATATTCCTTCCAGGGCAATGCCCTCGCATAAGGGATGAGGATTTTTGGCTAAAAAAGCTTCCATATTGTGGGTCAGGGCATCCATCCCGGTGGCAGCCGTAATGAATGGCGGCAACTCCATCGTTAACAAGGGATCCGCGAATACGATCCTGGCCATTAATTTTGGAGAAAACAATATTTTTTTCTGTTTCGTTTCATCATCCGAGATAATAGCGCTTCTGCCTACTTCGCTGCCCGTGCCCGCGGT